>JAMFSI010000132.1 GCA_026225215.1 Sphingomonas palustris
AAAAACATGCTTTGACGTATCCATCCCGATACGGATAATCTGGTCCACGGACGGTCTCCTCGTTTGAGATTGCAACAACCTCATTCTGGCACATCGCGATGCCGTACGGAGGCCGTCCACCCCAACAGACTGATCGATATGCCCACCCGTCCATGCTGAGCTTGTTGAAGCGCTGTCCTTCTTTCTTTAAGCGATTGAGAGGAAAAGCAGTCCTTCGACAGGCTTAGGACGGACGGGAGAGGGAAAACGAGCAACGATTCACTACTCCGACTTACCCAAGGACTCACCATGACCGAAGCCGAAATCGACGCCAAGCTTGCCGAACTGGGTATCACCCTGCCCGCGCCTGCCGCTCCGGTCGCGGCTTATGTGCCCGTGGTGATCGCCGGGGGCCTGGCCTATGTCTCGGGGCAATTGCCGTTCGTGGGCGGCGCGCTGGTGACGGGGCGCTTGGGCGAGGGGGTCTCGCTGGAGCAGGGGACGGAGGCCGCGCGGGCTTGCGGGATCATGATCCTGGCGCAATTGCAGGCGGCGCTGGGTTCATTGGCGCGGGTCGAGCGGATTGTGAAGCTAGGCGCCTTCGTCAACAGCACGGATGATTTCACCGATCAGCCCAAGGTGGTCAACGGCGCTTCGGAACTGATGGTAGGTGTGTTCGGCGACGCCGGGAAGCATGCGCGCAGTGCGGTGGGCGTGCCGGTGCTGCCGCTGGGTGCGGCGGTGGAGGTGGATGCGATTGTCGCTATTCGCGCCGATTGACCGCTGGCTGGCGCCCGCTCCATCGTCGGTATCGGCGCCGGATCGCGTTGCCTGGCTGCGCGGGGCGTTTTTTGCGCATCGTGGTTTGCATGGGCTGGAAACTGCTCCGGAAAACTCGCTGGCGGCGTTTGACGCGGCTTTGGCGCGGGGGTTTGGTATCGAGTGCGATGTCCAACTGACGGCGGATGATGAGGCGGTGGTGTTTCACGATTTCAGCCTGGAACGATTGACCGGTGAGCGCGGCGCGGTGATCGAGCGCAGCGCGGCGGCGTTGGCGACAATGCCGCTGGTCGGTGGCGGGGCGATCCCCAGCCTGCGCGCCGTGCTGGCGGCGGTGGCGGGCCGGGTGCCCTTGTTGATCGAACTCAAATCGCGCCGACACTGGCCGATTGCCCGGCTGTGCGCGGCGGTGCAGCGGGCCCTGGCGGGCTACGATGGCCCCCATGCGGTGATGAGCTTCGATCCGCGCGCGCCGGCCTGGTTCGCACGCTACGCGCCGACGATTGCGCGCGGTCTGGTTGTGAGCGAGGAGCATCGCCGGGGCTGGCGGTTCGACGTTCAGCGCCACGCCGCATTGTGGCAAGCGCGACCCGATTTCCTGGCCTATGACATTCGCGATCTGCCAAGCACCTTCGCCGAAAGCCAGCGGCGGCGGGGCATTCCTGTAGCGAGCTGGACGGTGCGCTCGCCCGAATTGCTGGCGCGCGCGCGCAGCCATGCCGATGCGCCGATCGCCGAAGGGCCAGGGATTCCCGAACCGGTTTCCAAGCCATGAGTGCTGACGAAAACCCCCGCGAAATCATCGCCCGAATCGCGCCGTCGGTGGGATCGCTGCCCGCCGCCGAATGGGATGCGCTGAGCAGCGGAAACCCGTTCCTCACGCACGCCTTTCTGGTCAGCCTCGAAGATTCGGGCAGTGTCGGCGATGGCACCGGCTGGAGGTCAGCGCCGATCGTTATCGAAGACGGCGATGGCAGGCTGGTGGCAGCGCTCCCGGCCTATCTTAAGATGCATAGCCAGGGCGAATATGTCTTCGATCACAGCTGGGCCGATGCCTGGCAGCGGGCGGGCGGGCGCTATTACCCCAAGCTCCAGATCGCCGCGCCCTTCACCCCGGCGACCGGCCCGCGCATCCTGAGCCGCGATCCGGCGCTCGCCCTGCCGTTGCTGCGCGCCGCCGAGCAATTATGCGATGCCAATGGCCTGTCATCGGCGCATGCCACTTTCATCGCGCCCGAGCAGATGCCGCTGTTCGAGGCGGCCGGCTGGCTGCCACGCAGCGACATCCAGTTTCACTGGGAAAATCGGGGCTATGCCAGTTTCGATGATTTCCTCGCCGCGCTGTCGTCGGCCAAGCGCAAGAATTTACGCAAGGAACGGGCTGCGGCACAGGCCGGTGTTGAAATCCGGGCGTTGCGCGGCGATGCCATCCAGCCCGAACATTGGGACGCATTCTGGCATTTCTATCAGGATACCGGCGCGCGCAAATGGGGTCAGCCTTACCTGACGCGTGAGGCGTTCACTCTATTGGGCGAGCGTATGGCCGACAGCATCCTGCTGGTGCTGGCGTTTATCGACGATGTCGCGGTGGCTGGAGCGCTCAATTTCATCGGCGCCGATGCGCTCTACGGGCGCTATTGGGGGGCGACGGTGGACAAGCCGTTCCTGCATTTCGAGCTATGCTATTATCAGGCAATCGATGCCGCGATCGCGCTGGGCCTGGCGCGGGTCGAGGCCGGGGCGCAGGGCGGCCATAAGCTGGCGCGGGGCTATGAGCCGGTGCAGACCTGGTCGGCGCATTACATCGCGCACGACGGCTTTCGCGAAGCGGTGGCTGAATTCCTCGAGCGCGAACGCGCAGGCGTCGCGGCGGACCAGCTTCATCTTGGGGAACGTACCCCGTTTCGGAAGGGTTGAGCTAAGCGGCGCGGCGGCTGGTGGTGGCGATCCACTCGCGGGCGCGGCGCTGGGCCTCGGCGATTTCGCGCGCGGTCATTTCCTCGGAAATATCGGCGCGGCAGGTCTTGGCGCAATCATGCCCGCCCACAGCAGCGAGGTTGAACCATTTATGTGCTTCGATGAGATCGCAATCGACGCCATGGCTGCCGGTGGAAAAGGCCACGCCCAGGTCGAAATAAGCGCTGGGATCGCCGCCCTCGGCAGCGGCCAGGCATTGTGCGACCAGCAGATCGACCGCTTGCTTGTCGGCAATCGGGGTGGCGACGCCAAACCCGCCTCTGTGATCGTTGCTCTTAATCCATCCCATATCCATCTCTGCTACCCCTGTTAATCGACCCTCCTTTGGTCGCCATGAACCGCAAGCTGGCCGATCATGGTCAACAAATAGTTAACGCTGCGGTAAAATAGCTGTTTCGGCATCTTGCCGTCATGCCGAGCCGACCAGCAGTCGCACGCGCAATCAAGGCGTTGCCGAATGCAGAGGCGCGTTTGGGGGTTGTCCAAAAATGGTGATCCGTCCCGGCTTTGGTGCTTGTGCGGCGCTGGGAGCGTCACTATAGGCCCGCTCAAATGGCCCCTGTCGAAAGGGCCAGGAAAACCGGGTCAGGCAAGGCATTTGCGCCGTCCAGCCCGGTGTGGAGGCATTGATGGCCGCAGGTGTAACGGACGACATCGACATACTCGTCAAGGCGAAGCGGGCGATTGCGGGTGATTATGCCCCGTCCGACGGCGAGCCTTATATGAACGAAGCTCAGCAGGACTATTTCCGGCGTTTGTTGCTCGAATGGAAAAAATCCATTCTCGCCTCCTCGGCGGACACCTTGCAGCAATTGCAGGATGGCCCGATGCGCGAGCCCGATCTCAACGATCGGGCCTCCAGCGAGACCGATTGGGGCATCGAGCTACGGACCCGCGATCGCCAGCGCAAACTCATTTCCAAGATCGATTCGGCGATGCGGCGGATCGAAGAGGGTGAATATGGTTATTGCGAGGTGACGGGCGAGCCGATTGGTCTCGGCCGGTTGATTGCCCGTCCGATTGCGACGATGACGGTCGAAGCGCAGGAAGCGCATGAACGGCGCGAAAAGGTCTCTCGCGACGATTAATTTCTTGTTATGGCAGCATTAAATACGGGAAAATCGGCAGCCGATTTTCCGCGCGATGCTGTGCGCAAAGCCCAATCGTAAAGCGCCATATTAACACAAATTTTGCCACTGTTGTTTAATATCGCGTCAGGCTCGCGGGAGTATTCCCGGTTGGGCATTCGCAGGTTTGTCCCGCGGGCATCAGCGCCGCGCGGGTCAAACGGGAACTGAGTGAATATGGGCAACGTCGAAAGCGAAAACCGTCAGATCACCAGGGACAGCCTGTTCGTGCTGGCCACGATACGGTTCGACGGCCGGGCTGATGACCGGCGCGTGCGCATCCGCAATTTGTCTGCTGGCGGCTTGATGGCCGAGGGTCAGTTCCCGGTTACCCCTGGTCAGGCGCTTTCGATCCAGATTCGTAACGCCGGCTGGGTCGGCGGTCATGTCGCCTGGGTGCAGGGCAGCCGCTTCGGCATCGCCTTCAATGAAGAAATCGACCAAAAGGCGGTACGCGCCGCCTCACCGGCTAGCGAGACATCCGAACGTTTCGTTGCTCGTCCCCTGGGCTCGCGCTTTGCGCCCCCCGATCCAAAGCATTTGCGCAAGATCTGAGCGCTTGAGATTCGCCCCAAGGCAAACCGGGGACCACCGCGCTGCGCTTGGCCAAAAACCGGTAGCTCTATTTTGGCGTCATGGCTTATGGCAGCGGTCATGCGGTGTCGCCTTCGCCATCTCGCGCTGATTTGCGCCGCGCCCTTGGCGCTCGCCAGTTGCAGCCTGACCGAACCGCAGCAGTTTCGCGTCTTGGTGATAGGAGACGGCGCCGCGCCGTTCGCGGGGCCTTCCGCCGGACACGGTCGCTTGCCGTTGGCCGCGCAGCTGGTCCATGCCGCGACTAACGAAGGCCTGGTCAGCCTCGACGCGCAGGGCCGGGTCAGCCCCGCCTTGGCCGACCGCTGGATCATCGCCGATAACGGCCAAACCTATATTTTCCGCCTCCGCGACGGCATCTGGCCCGATGGCTCAACACTATCCGGGGACAGCGTGCGGCAGGCCTTGCACCAGGCGCTTGCCGGGATTCAACATACGCCGCTGGCGCTCGACCTTGACGGCGTCGCCGATATTCGCGCCATGGCCGGGCGGGTGGTCGAAATTCGCCTGAGCCAGCCGATGCCGGATTTTCTGCAATTGCTGGCGCAGCCCGAGCTGGGATTGGCCCATAAAGGCCGGGGCGCAGGGCCGATGGCGCTCAAACGCAGCGGCATGGTGGCGCTGCTCACCCCGATTCCACCCGAAAAGCGCGGCTTGCCCGAGATGCCGGGCTGGTCGGATAGCGCGCACCGTCTGGCGTTGAGCGGGGCGAGTGGGGGCGATGCCGTATCCGCCTTCATCGATGGGCGCGCCGACATCGTGCTCGGCGGGACTTTCGCGGATTTGCCGCGCACCAGCCGGACCACGCTGGGCAATGCCAAGCCGCGTTTCGATGCCGTCACCGGCTTGTTCGGGCTGGCCGTCATCCATGCCGCCGGGCTGCTCGCCGATACCGCGCAGCGCGAGGCGATTGCCATGGCTATCGACCGCGATACGCTGGCGGCGGCCATCGCGCTGCCGACATTGATCACCACCACCCGCGTGGTTCCGCCCGGTACCAGCGATGATACCGCCCAGATCGACGAGCGCTGGCCCAATGTCAGCCTGGCCGATCGGCGCGCCGAGGCCGGGCGGCGCATCCGGGCGTGGACGCAACAGCATCGTCAACCCGCCAGCCTGCGCATCGCCATGCCCGAAGGACCGGGCGTCGATCTGCTGTTTGCGCGGTTGGCGCAGGATCTGGCGGCGATTTCGGTTACTATCACGCGCGTGCCCGAAGCTGCGCCGGCGGACTTGCGGCTGGTCGATGTCGTCGCCCGCTATCCCCGCGCCAGCTGGTTTCTCGACCAGCTAAGCTGCAATACCGAGCATTTCGTCTGCGACCCGGCCGTCGACGCGCTCGCGCAACAGGCGCGCCGGGCCGGCGAGCCCGCAGTCGCCGCCAATCTTTACGTGCAGGCGGAAACGATCCTGACCAGGGACAATAGCTATATCCCGCTGGGCCTGCCGATCCGCTGGTCGCTGGTCGCGGGGGACCGGGCCGGCTTCGCAATCAATCGCTGGGGGCTGCATTCGCTGATCGCGTTAGCGACCGGAGATCATTGACGAGGACGAATTTCCCACCCATCCTCAGCATCCCGGTGCAAAACTTGGCGATAATTCGTTTGCCCGCTTGTTCATTTCACCGTGTTTTACCCAAAATTAACCTTTTATGTTCATTGGTCATATGGTTAATGGCTGACATATCCCGTGAAAGGGGCATGTGTCCGCGGTTTTTTGGGCAAACAGGGGGTAACCCATGCGCGTGTTGTTGATCGAAGACGAGCCGACCACGGCCAGGGCCATCGAATTGATGCTCACTACCGAGGGCTTCAATGTCTATTCGACCGATCTCGGCGAAGAAGGCTTGGATCTGGGCAAGCTCTATGATTACGATATCATCCTGCTCGACCTCAACCTGCCCGATATGCACGGTTACGATGTCCTGAAAAAACTGCGCGTCGCCAAGATCCAGACGCCGGTACTGATCCTCTCGGGCATTTCCGAAATGGATTCGAAAGTGCGCAGCTTCGGCTTCGGCGCCG
>JAMFSI010000133.1 GCA_026225215.1 Sphingomonas palustris
CGCAACCCGTTACGACAAAACTGACCAGAGCTTCCGCGCCAATCTCAACCTCGCCGCAACAATCATCGCATGCCGCTAAATGTCCACGGGCCTTAGAGCATCGTGCGAAAAAGTGGGTACCGGTTTTCGCATTAAACGATGCGACAACAAAAACTTAGAGCGGGCGGAGTGATTCAGATATCACGCAGCCCGCTCTGGCTCACAATTAACGCAATTTGGTATATCACGCCCTCAGTTCGCTAGGGCCAATCGCGGCGCCTCCTCGGCCTGACGCAGAGTCAGGCGTCCTTCCACCTTCGCGCCTGGCTCGATGGTCAGCGAGTCGTACTGGACATCGCCATGGATATGCGCGGTCTTCAGGATCACGACTTCACCACCGCTGATCGAGCCGTGCAAACTGCCGGCCAACCGCGCCGATTTTGCCGCGATCGCGCCGTGGATCTCGCTGGCTTCACCCTGGACCAGGCCGGCGCAGTCGATATCGCCTTCGATGCGACCATCGATGTGGAGATCGGTGGTGGCGGTGATGTCACCTTTGATCTGAGTGCCGGTGCCCAGCACGGAGAAGCTTGCGTTGGCCATCGCGTCAGTCATCGATCGCGGCAGGCTTGCCGGGGCTTGGGATTTTTTCGGAAACATGGGCCAGAGCCTCCAGGAACGGGCGCGGATTGACCGGACGGTCATTGATACGGACTTCGAAATGCAAATGCGGGCCAGTCGAGCGCCCGGTGCTACCGATGGCGCCAATCACTTGGCCGGCGGCAACTTGGTCACCCTGTCGGGCGCGGAATGCCGACATATGGGCATAGCGCGTCACCAGCCCGTCGCCATGATCAATCTCTATGCAATTGCCATAGCCCGAGCGCTGGCCGGCAAAGCTGACCCGCCCCCGTGCAGCAGCCAGGATCGGGGTGCCGATCGGCCCGCGAAAATCGAGGCCCGGGTGAAACGCGGCGGCATGGGTGAAGGGATCGGAACGATAGCCAAAGCCCGAGGACATCAGCTGCGGATTGGCGGGCAAGACTTGCGGCAGGCGCAGCATGCCCTGCTCCAGCGCATCCATCCGCGCCAGGCTCAGGCCGAGACGTTGGAAGCGCGGATCGAGCGAACCATTGGCCGAAGTCGATAGCGGCAAGAGCGGGCCGCCTTCAGCATCGCCATTGTTGAGTGAAGCCAGCATCATCTGCGGGTCCAGACCCAGCTGACTCATATGGGCCGCATCGCGGGCAGCGCGGCGATCGGCATAACGAGTCAACCGCTCGACGAAGCCAAGCTGACGCGCCTCAATGCGGACGAGCCCGGCGGCTTCGGGGATCGCCAAGCTGACTTTGCGCACGGTCATCGCGGCCTGGCCGCCGCTGTCGGACACCGTTTCACCCGGCTGCCGGTCATGGGGCAATCCGCCGAGATGCGCCTGGACCATGTGATCGATGAAATCCTGACGCCGCTTGAGATCATCGGCGACGCCAGCGAGGCCCTGGCGATACGTGGCGACACGACTCTCGGCGCTGACCACCCGGGCCTCGCGCGTCAGCAATGAATTGCGATCATGCGCTTCGGTCAGCCGGGCAATCGCGACACCGGCCATCGTCACCAGCCAGCACAGCGCCAATAAAGCTACGCCACCGGCTACAGCCATCTGCAACCGCGCCGAAACTTTTATAAATCGCACCTGACCTTGAGATCGCATGAAAAATTCGCGATCCGGAAACCAGGCCCGCAGACGAAGCCTGACCCCGCCGACCGACATTTTCTGCAATGCGCCCTCGCTGGACTCGTTCGGAGTTCTTCCAGCGGCCCGGCTAGCGAGGATTTTTTGCCGACGCGAATCGCAGCGACGGACTCCTGTGAGAATCGCGATGAGTCGAGGGAGTCGTGCGACAAAGTGTTAAGAAGTGTAAACTCACGCCAAGCAATCGTTTGAAAACAGTTCGGTGAAGCTGCGGCGAGTCGCAATTACGCGAATGTCTGGGTCTCGAAATTACGGCACGGAAATCCTCACGGTCCCGCGAAATTTCCCTTGAGGCGGCACTCATGACAGCCACGCTGAAAACTGCTAGGAATGCGCCATGAACGTCCAAACCGCCCCCCGTGAAGCGCTCCCAGAAGCCCGGCGCGAAGCTCAAGAAGCTGAAACTCCCACCGCGCTCGTGGAACGGCTGGCACGCGCCGGCCGCGCCGCGCAAATTCAGCTCGCGCGACTGAGCGACGCGCAAAAAGCCGCAGCGTTGCGCAGTGCCGCGCAGGCGCTGCGCGATGCCGCGCCGGAAGTGCTCGCCGCTAACGCTCGTGATATCGCAGCAGCCGAGAGTAATGGCCTGACCAGCGCCCTGCTCGATCGGCTGCGGCTTGATTCCAAGCGACTGGACAGCGTGGCCGACGCGGTGGCGCAGGTGGCCGAGTTGCCCGATCCGGTGGGGCAAATGATCGACAGCAGCACAAGGCCCAACGGCCTGGTGTTGCAGCGGCTGCGCGTGCCGATCGGGCTGATCGGCATTATTTACGAAAGCCGGCCTAATGTCACCGCCGACGCAGCGGCGCTGTGCTTCCGCTCGGGCAATGCCGTGCTGCTGCGCGGCGGCAGCGAGGCGGTTCAGTCCAACCGCGCGATCCACGCAGCGCTGGTGCGCGGGCTGGTTGCAGCGGGGGCTCCGGCGGATGCGGTGCAGCTAGTGCCCGTGCAAGACCGGGCCGTGGTGGGAGCGATGCTGACCGCGGCGGGGCTGATCGACATGATCGTGCCCCGCGGCGGCAAGAGCCTGGTCGCCCGCGTGCAAGCCGATGCCCGCGTGCCGGTGCTGGCGCATCTCGATGGCATTTGTCATACTTATATCCACGCCGCCGCCGACCCGGCGATGGCGCGCGAAGTCACGCTCAACGCCAAAATGCGCCGCACCGGGATCTGCGGAGCAATGGAAACGCTGCTGCTCGACGCGCAATTTCCGGAAAACCAGGCGGTGATCACCCCGCTGCTCGATGCCGGTTGCGAAGTCCGCGGCGACGCTCGGGCACAAGCGCTCGATCCGCGCATCCTGCCCGCAAGCGCGCAGGATTGGGACACCGAATATCTCGAGGCGATCCTGTCGGTCGCGGTGGTCGATGGCCTGGACGCGGCGCTCGATCATATCGCCCGGCATTCCTCGCACCATACCGACGCCATCATCACCGCCGATGAAACGGCAGCCGAGCGCTTCCTGCGCGAAGTCGATAGCGCGATCGTCATGGTCAATGCCTCGACTCAATTCGCCGATGGCGGCGAGTTCGGATTGGGCGCGGAAATCGGCATCGCCACCGGGCGGCTGCATGCGCGCGGACCGGTGGCGCTGGAAGGATTGACGACATACAAGTGGCAAGTGCGCGGCACGGGCCAGGTTCGACCCTGACTCGCGCTGGCTTTCGCGGGCGCAACGCGCCGCGTCGTTCGCGAGGAAAAGCTGCCATACG
>JAMFSI010000134.1 GCA_026225215.1 Sphingomonas palustris
ATCACAGCGCGCCCTCATAAAGCGGGATCGACCGAGAGATAGGATCGCCCGTATAGCGCGCCACCCACCCTTCCGGCGTCACGAACAGGCGAATGACGGTGAAGTCGGGCCGCTCTCCCGTGTCGAACCAGTGTGCTATTCCGGCGGGCAGGACGATGAGGTCGCCGGCCGTGCACTCCAGCGCGTGGACCGTTCCACCGGCACGGATGTAGAAGAGCCCCCCGCCGGCCACAAAGAAGCGCACCTCATCGTCGTCATGCACATGCTCGTCCAGAAATTTGGCTCTGATCGCCGCCCGGTCGGGATGATCCGGGCCAAGGCGAAGGACGTCGCAGCTCAGATAGCCGCCGCTTGCTTTCAGCCTGGCGATATCGGCGGCATAGGCCGTCATTATATCCGCGTCGCCGGGTTGATCCGGCAGAACTGCACCGGCATCCCAGCGTTCCAGCACCACGCCGCTGGGGATCAGCGCAGCAGCGATTGTATCGAAATCGCCATAACGGGCGCGTTCGGCGAAGGGTGCATGGTCAGCGTATTGGATCAGATGGGTCATGATCTTGCTCCGTGCAGCTTCATTTCCTCCCAGGCGCACTCCAGCAGAAACTCGCTCGCTTCGACCGTATGCTCCGCCATGTCCATGCTCGTACCCCATGCGTAAAGGCCGTGGCCTGTAATATAGAAAACAGGAAGCAGCGGTTGCCGCGCCAGCAGGCGAGGCCGCAATTCCGCTGCAAGCGCCGCCATATCCTGATTGTTGTCGACCAGCGGCAAGGCGATACTGATATCGTGCGTATCAATGCCGGGGAAGGCCTTAAGCAATTCATAGCCCTCAAGAGGGATGGATCGCTCCCCGGCGAGAGCACGGCTCAGGACCGTGCCGGGGACGCTATGGGTATGCAGCACGGCCGAAGCGTTTGGGTCAACCGCATAGACCAGACAGTGGAGCAGGGTCTCGGCCGATGGCTTCTTGCCGTCCAGCGACGCGCCGTTGGGATCGACGCGCATGATCTCGTCAGGCGTCAGCCGCCCCTTATGTGCGCCGGACACGGTGATGGCGATGCTTCCGTCTTCGAGGCGGATCGAATAATTGCCCGCAGTCGCTGGTGCGAAGCCGCGCGCATCGAGGCGACCGCCGACGGCGATAATGGCGGCAGCGGCGCTTACATGATCGGTAGGCTTGGTCATTTCGCCCGTTTACCAACGCCCTGCCCGGTCGTCGAGATTGCTCTGACGGGACACTTTCGTTCAATGGGGCCTTTGCCAGAGCATCGCGCCAAAAAGTGGGCATCAGGAACCGTTCATAGTCGGCAACGTCGGAAACCACGACCCGGAGCAAATAGTCCCATTCGCCCGACATCGAATAGCATTCGATAATCTCCTGCCGCTGCCGCACGAGACCCTCGAAAGCACTGCGCGCTTCACGGGTGTGGCTACGGACGCGGACGTTGCACAGCACGTTGACATTGCGGTCGAGCGCGGCGGGCTTGAGCAGCCGAACAGCCGGTCCCAGCACGCCTGCGGCTTCCAGGTTCTTGACGCGCCGCCAGCAGGAGGCGGCGGAACCGGATAGCGGGAGATCACAGTAAACGCCTGCCTGAGCCGGCAACTGCTGTTTTCACGGTTCAGCCCTCACCAGGCGGCGCGCCGACGCGACGATATCGTCTACCGAAGGCATGGTTGCGCCATAAGCCGGACCGGTCGCGATAAAGCTGTCCTGTGCGGTCAGTCGCGCATGCGGTAGGTTAGTCTGCTCGCTGAGAAGGGCCATCAACGCCTCGGCGATCCCGCCGGTGCGGCGGGTCTCGTCAACGATCAGCACATGGCGGCAGCCGGCGAGCGCGGTGACGATCGCCGCTTCAGGCAGCGGGGACAGCCAGCGTATATCGACGATCCGCGCATCGAGACCGTGCCCGGCAAGCTGCTGCTGCGCTTGATGAGCAAAGTAGGCGCCGTTGCCATAGGTCAGGATCGCGAGGTCTTCGCCGCCATTTTTCCCGTCATGCCGCCCGACCTCGCCGAAGGCGATGCGTTCGGAAGGATCGGGATAGCGCCTCGTCCAGCCACCATCGCCGACCACATGCAGATCCCGCATCGGATAAAGCGCGATAGGTTCGAGGAAGACGACCAGTCTCTGCTCCTCGCGCGCGAGCCGAACGCATTCGCGCAGCATCCGGGCAGCGTCGGCGCCGTTCGACGGACAAGCGAGGATCAGCCCCGGGATGTCGCGCAACACCGCAACCGAGTTGTCGTTGTGAAAGTGACCGCCGAAGCCCTTCTGATAGCCGAGCCCCGCGATCCGGACGACCATTGGATTGGTGAATTGCCCTTTGGAAAAGAACGGCAGCGTCGCGGCCTCACCGCGCAGCTGATCCTCGGCATTGTGGAGGTAAGCGAGGAACTGGATTTCGGGCATAGGCAAAAAGCCGTTGTGGGCCATGCCGATGCCCAGGCCGAGGATCGATTGCTCATCGAGCACCGTGTCGATCACTCGGCTCCGCCCGAAACGGGTGCTCAACTTCTGAGTGACGCCATAAACGCCGCCTTTGGTGGCAATGTCCTGGCCCATGAGCACGACCTCACCATGAGTCAGCATCAGGTCGGTGAGGGCCCAGTTGATGAGCCGCGACATGATCTGCGGCGCTTCCATCATCTTCAAATCGCTGCCGAATATCGCTGCGCGTGCTTCCGGCGAGGGGTCATTGCCCAGACGGCATGGTCGCGGCGGCGGGATAAGATGCTCCATGACCTGAGCTGCGGTCTTGAGCCGAGGCCAGGTGGCTGCTTCAGCGGCAATCCGCTCCACGCGAGCAACGGTTTCCTCGTAGATCGCCAGGGCCGCCGCTCGTTCGAGAGCCCCCGCTTCCGCCATCAGACGAACAGCGTGCAGCAACGGGTCTTGCGCTTCTTCGGCTTCCAACTCGCCAAGTGGCATATAGCTGGTTGGCACGTCGGCGCCGGCATGGCCGTATAGGCGCAGAGTACGGACATGGAGAAATACGGGCTCGCGACGCAGGCGAACATAGTCAGCCGCTTGCCGGGCCACGCGGAACGTGTCGTAGAGGTCCAGGCCGTCGCAGGAAAAATAGCGCAAACCTGGCCGGTGAGCAAAATTCGCGGCGATCCAGCCCTTGGGCGTCCTGGTCGAGATGCCGATGCCATTGTCCTCGCAAACGAACAGCAACGGCAGCGGCATCGACTGATAGGCGGTCCATTGCGCGGTGTTGAACGCGCCCTGCGCGGTCGAATGATTGGCCGAGGCGTCGCCAAAGGAGCACAGAATGATGGCATCGTCGGGCAATGCCTTGTGCTCAGGCGGTTGCCGTCGGGCGAGTGCGATCGAATAGGCCGCGCCCACCGCCTTGGGCAGGTGGCTCGCGATCGTCGAGGTCTGCGGCGGAATGGCAAGGGCTTTCGATCCGAGGACCTTATGGCGTCCGCCTGAAATCGGATCGTCGCTCGAACATGCGAAGGAGAGCAGCATGTCCCAGGCCATCGACTGATCCGGAACCTGCGACGCACGCTGGATCTGGAAGGCGGCGTCGCGATAATGGAGGAAGGCCATGTCGGTCGGCCGCAGCGCTGCGGCAACCGCCGCCATGCCTTCGTGGCCGGAGGAACCGATCGTGTAGTAACCCTGCCCGGCCGCCTGCATAGCCCGGCTGACCCGATCGAGCACCCGCGACAGACAGCCCGAGCGATAGATCTCAACCGCCTCCTTGCCGGTCAACGGTCCGGAAGGCGCGCGACCCTCCGGCAAATCGCCATTCGCGGCGCGGCGCAGGAAATTCTCGTGGACGATCTGGGCGCGGTCCATCTGGTTCCCTTCCGTTGCGTTTGAACGCCCAATTGAGCCGAGCGATGGGAATTTCGGCAGATCACCGCGGCACCCAGGTAATGCGATCGCCTGAAGAAACAGCGATGAGCCGTGCCGTTGCCCGGTCAAGGGCGATGCCCCCGTCGACGATGCAAATCCGGCCATAGGTCGCGCGGAATGCACCCAGAATTCCAGCAGCAACGATAGCTTCGGTGCCACCCTCGTCCGAAAGCGCAACCAGCTGTGCCTCGCGCGCATCTCGCAATGTCGCGATGCTGTCGGTAGCGACGGTCATCGTCGGGCCGCCATCGAACACATCGACGTAGCGGTCATAGATGAAGCCCTCATTCTCCAGCATCCGTTGCGCGGCTCGTCCCGACGGGTGCGGGACGCCGAGCACGGCGTGCGCGCTTTCTGGCAGCATCGCACAATAGATCGGATGCTTCGGCATCAGGTCGGCAATGAATTGGATCCCGCGCACGGCTTTATATTCGTCGGCTTCGCGAAAACTCATGCCGAAGAAGCGCCCGGCAACGCCTTCCCAGAACGGCGAACTGCCGGCTTCGTCGATCACGCCGCGCAGTTCGGCCAATGTCTGGTTCGCGAAGCGCTGGCGATGCGCCCGCATGAACAGATAGCGGCTTCGCGCCAGCAAAGCCCCGCTCCCCGTCGCGCGCGCATCGGGGCGAAGGAACAGTCCGCCGACCTCGCTGCAGCCGTTGTGATCGGTCACCAGAGTCAGCATCTCGATGCCGATGGAACGACACAGATCAGCGCTGTAATGGGCGAAGGAGTCCCTGCGAAAGCTGTAATGCGGCCAGGAATGACCGATCTGCGAGAAGATCTGGCAGGTGCCGAGAGCCCGGTCAGTCTCGGCATCCTTGAGGATGAACATGAAGATGTCGTCGCCGAGCGTCTCGTCGCTCCGCGCGAATGCGGCAGCGGCGCTGGCCAGTTTGGACCGAAGCTTGCCACGGTCTGCCGGCAGGTTCGTGAAGCCCCCGCCGGTAGTCTTGGCCATCTCGTAGATCGCCGGGAGATCTTCAGGGCGGGCTGCTCGCCAAACGAGGCTCATAGCGACAACTCCTGCCGCTGAAACTCCCGACAATCGATAACGATAGCGCGCGCGACACGATCGGCGATCGCGAGTTCCGCTCGGCTCAAGCCGGTCATGACCGCAGCATGGCCCTGATAGTCTCGTGGTTTCCCGAGAGGCTCGCAGCTTCGAAGCTCGCCATCGGATAGGCGCAATAATCGGCCGCATAGAAGGCGCTCGGCCGATGGTTGCCCGATTCACCCAACCCTCCGAACGGAGCCGCGCCGGCCGCCCCGGTGGTCGGCCGATTGCGATTGACGATGCCGGCACGGGCCTCAAGCAGGAATCGCTGCCACAGGGAGTCCTGGCTCGTCACGAGGCCGGCGGCGAGCCCGAAGCGAGTGTTATTGGCAGCCGTGATCGCGTCATCGAAACTCGCGACCCGTATCACCTGCAATACGGGCGCGAATATCTCCTCGTCCGGCGCCTGGACGCCGGTTACGTCGAGCAATGCGGGCCTGACGAAGGTTGCGTTGCGTCCATCGACGAAGGCCAAGGGAAGAATGGCGCGGGCGCCCAGCGCCAGCAGCTGATCGACTTGTTGGCGAGCCGTCTCGGCTGCGCGCTCCGAAATCAACGGCCCGAGATAGGGCTGGGGATCTTCATCCCAGGAGCCGATCGGCAAGCGCCAGGCCAGCTCGGAAACGGCATCCACCACGGCATCGCCAAATTGCCCTTCGGGGACAATGAGCCGGCGCGCGCATGAACAGCGCTGACCGCTGGTGGCATAAGCAGACTGGACAGCGATCGCTGCGGCTTCGATGACATCGCCGTCCCAAACCATCAGCGGATTATTCCCGCCCAGTTCGAGCGCGAGAATGACATCGGGTCGCTCGGCAAAGCGGCGTCGAAACTGCATGCCCGTCGCCGCAGAGCCGGTGAAGAGCAAGCCATCGATGTTGGCGTCGATCAATGCCTCGCCGGTTTCACGGCCGCCCTGGACGATCGAGAATACCCCGTCCGGCACTCCGGCCTCCCGCCAGATGTCGGCCATCGCGGCGCCGACTCCGGGGGTAAGTTCGGAGGGTTTGAAGATCACGGTGTTGCCGGCAAGGAGCGCCGGGACGATGTGGCCATTGGGAAGGTGGCCGGGGAAATTATAAGGGCCTAGAACTGCCATGACGCCATGCGGACGATGCCGAAGAACGGCTTCTCCGAACGGCAAGGAGGATCGCTTCTCTCCAGCTCTTTCGGATTGCGCGGCGATTGACAATTCGACCTTGCCGACCATCGAGCCAACTTCCTGGCTGGCTTCCCATAGGGGCTTTCCGGTTTCGCGCGCGATGAGTTGGGCAAATGCCCCTGCTTTCGCTTTGAGAGCGGATGCAAAGGTTCGGACGATCGCGACGCGCCCCTCAAGCCCAGTCGCGCGCCAGGAAGGAAAAGCCTCGCGCGCATGGGCAACCGCGCGAACCACATCGCTGGAGGAAGCCTCGGGCCCTGACCAGACGACCTCTCCGGTTGCCGGTGATGTGGAGATGAGTTGCCGGCTGATCATGTCGAGACATCCAGGACCGTTCAATATGTGTCGCGCCATGTTTAACATGGGGCAAGTGGAGCTTATCCTGAACAGTCGCAGTCGTCACGCTTTACGGCGCGAGAAACCAGGCGCGGGTCGCGGCACCGGTCAGCTTGGCAGGTAGGCGGATTATCTGCTTGTCGATCGCGCTGCCGGTTCCCCACTTTTTCTCGCTCAAGGCAATCTGGATCCGAAAAGCCACCGCCAAAGCCGGACAAGTGATCCTGGCCGTCCGTCTGCGACTGATGCGGCCTGTTCGCAGTTTGCCCCAGGCTGGGGACCAAGCGATTTTTCGATTTCGTGCTTGAGCTGGTTAGCGAAATCCTGAGCGAATTTCGGGAGCAGGGGCTTTCCCATAGCCTCCCACATCAGCGCCATCGGCCCGCTGCCGATCACGCTTACTTTCAGGGATATTTCGGTTTCGTTCGGGCCTTTCGCCACCGCTCGATACGTGCCGCCGCCCTGGACCGGGTCGCCGGCCAGCTTATACGTGAAGTGAACCGTTTCCGGCCCGTTCCATTCGTCGACATTCACCGATACTTTCACCGTTCGGACCAGCCCGCCGACCCCCACCTTGAGCGTCCAGCGCGATATGTTTTCATCGACAATCTCACACGCGCGATAACCGGGCATGATCTCCGCCCAGCGGGCGATGTCCTGAACGTAATTCCAGACGGATTCGATGCCCGCATTGACCAGCGCAGTCTGTTCCGTTTCGATCACGGCAGGTCAAAGCCCCATCCGCTAGGCTTCGCTGGCCAGCAGATCGCTGGGCTGGCCCGCAGCGTGTTTGCCGATCAGCCAGCCATAGGTCATACCGCGCGCATTGGAGATGCCGCTTTGCATGACCGCCCCGGTCTCCATCCGCGCCATGGAATTGCCAGCGACGTAAAGCCCGGAAATCGGTTTATCGTCCCAGCCCAGCGCCTGGCCATGTTCGTCGGCGAGGATGCCCGCCGAGGTGATCGCGGTGCCGCCCATCCGCTTCATTTCGACCGCATAGAACGGCGCCTTGACCAGCGGTCCGAGGTTGGGATTGGGCTTGTGATAAGGATCGCCCGACATCCAGGCGCTCCACGGATGCGTGCCGCGGCCGAAATCGGGATCGACCCCCAACTCGGCGTTGCCATTGAAACTGGCAACGGTCGCATCGAGCCCTGCGGCATCGACACCGATCAGCTTTGCCAGTTCCGCCAGAGTATCGGCTTGATGGCCGAGCCCCTCGGGCCAGTCCTGCTGCGGCATGATCGAGCCGAACGGATATTTCTCGCGCACCTGGCTGTCGATGATCGTCCAGCACGGGAAATTGGGATGGGTCTGATCGCCGCCATCGATAATATCGATGGTGTAATAGAACGAACGATAAAATGCCTCATTGCCGAAGCGTTTGCCCGCGCGATTGACGACGATGGTGTGCGGCTGACCGATCACCGGCAGCGCGGAGTTCCAGACCGGTCGGCCGTCTTCTTCCTCCATCCCCGGCACGGTAAAGCCCAGCGAAGTGATATCGGGCACGCTGGCGATCCGCGCACCGACCGGGCCGGCGAGCCGGAAGTTGGCGCCATTCACGGTCGAAAACACCATCGAGCCCAGTTCGAGTTGCTGGCTGAGCGTCTTGTTGTAATCCTGATTGCGCTCATAGCTGCTGACCGCGACGACGACGCCGCGACGGGCTTTCACGAAGACATCTTTGCCGTCGATCACCGCGCGCACGCCGACGACCCGCGCGCCATCGGCAATCAATTCCTCGGCATTGGCGCCGGTGTGCAGCGGGATGCCGCGGTCGAGCGCGCCCTTGACGAAATAGGCGGCGAGACCCGGGCCGAGGCAGCGCTCGTCGGCGGTCCGCCGCTCGGCCATGCGGTTAAAGTCCCACTTGGCGATATTGGCAGTGCCGCCCGCCTGGAACATGTCGTGATGCGTGAGGCCATAAGGCATCTGCGGCGAGATCCGGGTCTTTGCCTGCCATTCGCCCAGCGTCGCGGCGGGAAACGGTACGACTTCCAGCATGCGCCCCTCGGACACGGCATCGTTGCTGACGGTGTAATAATAATCGGGGCAATCGCGGATCGGCTCCATCTTCAGGCCGATCTGGTCCTCGAAATAGCGCAGTGCCAGCGGGGCATGTATCACCTTGTTGAGGATCGCGGCATCGCTGCCGTAATCCATCGACAGCCGTTTGAGATAGCGAAAGCCGCTGTCGGACGAATCCTCGATACCGATCGCGGCCTCATGGTGATTGCCCGCCACCCAGACCTCGCCCATCGACAGCGCGGTGACGCCACCGACCTGGTCCGAGCGCTCCAGCACCAGCGCGCTGAGGCCGTGATCATGCGCGGTGATCGCCGCAGACAAGCCGCCGATGCCCGAACCGATGGCAACGAGATCGGCTTCGAGATCCCATTTTTCAGGCAGATTGTTCAGCATCATCTCTCCATTTTTTGATTATCGACCTGAGTATTTGCCGGTCAGGCGAAGGCTTCTTCGCCCATCAGGGTCGTGCGATGCATCATGCGGCCGCTATCGAGGGGATAGGGCTCGGCCCGGTGCAGCACGCCCGTGTTATTCCAGATCAGCATATCGCCAACCGTCCATTCATGGCGGTAGATAAATTGCGGCTGGGTCGCCCAGGCCAGCAATTCTTCGAGCAAGGCATCGCTCTCCGCGCGGTCAATCCCGACGACGTGGCTGGCGTGGCAGCCGATCACCAGGGATTTGCGCCCATCGCTATGCGTCCATACCAGATTATGGACTTTATCCGGCAAACCATTCCAATATTCGACGTTCTTGGGCGTTGCTTCCACGCCGCCGCGTTTCATCGACACGGGGACGCTATGCGCCATCTTCAGCCCGGCAATTCGCGCCTTCATGGCATCGGGCAGCGTCTCATAGGCGGCGTAAGTGCTGGTGAACTCGGTCTGGCCGCCGGTCGCTGACAGCCTGCGACCGCTCAGCAGCGACGCGAATACCGGCACGTCGTCATGCGTACCGTCGAGGTGCCAATTGAACGACCCCTTGAGATAGTCCGCCTGAGCATTCTCTCGGACGTCGAGCGTGATCTTGTGAATGCCCTTCTCGCCTTCCTTGCGCACCGTGCCGATCAGCCCCGCCAGTTCGACCTGCTGTTCGTCGGTCAGATTGATCCGGGGAAACACCAGCACACCGCGCTCCTGCAGCAAGCGGCGGATTTCCTGGGCAGTGGCAGCCTGGAGCAAGGTGGCAGGGTCGGTATGGATTTCCGTTCCGGTCCGTTCGGTCAGCTTTCTTGCTGCAAATCCCATGGCAATACCTTTCCCGCAGACCTCACCACCAAGCGTGCACATTATTATTGATACAGACTTAGGCTTTTAATGAAGCGGCGCCATCAGTGAGTCAAGTCAGGTCGCAACCAGCGATGAAGGCCGGAACCACGCGATCGACCCACTCTTCGCGTTCGCTGGCGCTTATCGCTCGGCCGCTGATCAGGGCGTTGATATACCAGCCGCGCAGCAGAAAAATGAAGGCCTCGGCGGTCGAACGAGAGTCGCGGCAACGTAGCGCGCCAGCATGCGCACATTGGTCGATAAACCATGCCACCTGGGCGATGCCCAATTCGGTACGCTCGGCTGCCGCCAGCCCAAGCTCGGGAAACCGTTGAAATTCGCCGTAGATCAGCCGGTTTACCGCCAGCAGATCGCCTTCGAGGCTGATCCGCAAAGTCTTGTTGGCATAGGCTTTCAGCCCCGGCAGCAGTTCCAGCGGGCCATTGCTGGAGGTGAGCGCCGTCGCTGCGGCCAGGCGATCGACTTGTTGATGCATGATCGCCCGGAACAGCGCATCCTTGGAATGGAAGCGCGAATAGAGCGTCGTCTTCGAAACGCCCGCCATCTGGATGATGTAGGACATCGAGACGCCGCCATAGCCTTTGGCAAGAAAGGCCTGCAAACCCACCGCGAGCAGGCGCGCTTCGATCTGTGCGACATCCTCCAGCGTGGGGCGGCCGCGCGTCCGTCTGCCAGTCTCCGCGATCCCGGCGATCCCGCCTGGCGCTTGCATACGATTTGCTACCGACACCGGTGACATGTTGAACAACGGCCCTTTCGTGCGCCTCAGCCAAGAACCTCTCCGGCCACGCCGCACTTTGCATCCTAAGGCTTGCCAATCAAACAACATCGTATCATTGTTTGAAAATTACGCATTTGGATCGAAGATGCGAGTGGACCGGATGCCTTATGGGCCAAGCCGGCGCAGGAGAGGCTATGAGCGAGCAGAACAAGCAGGTCGTCCGCGCATTCATAGAAGCCTTCAGCAGAGGCGATACCGAGGCTGCAGCAGCCTGCCTGGCGCCCGAGGCCGTGATCACCGCTCGAGGATTCGGCAAAATCTGCGGTCCGCGCAGCTATGAATTCATCGTCGCCACCACCGGCGCGTTCAAATCGCTTATTCCCGAAGGTCTGCGTCCGCAGTTCAGCTCGATCCTGGCGGAAGGCAACCGGGTCGCGGCGGAATTCACCGGCGATGCGACGCTGGTGAACGGCGAGCGTTATTGCAACGAATATTGCATGACCTATGTTCTCGAGAACGGCAAAATCGTCAGCGGCAATGAATATTTCTGCACGATTCTGGCCGACGACAGAATCGGCCCGCTGCTGGCCGAGGTCGAAGGGCAGCGCGAGCAAGCCTGATTTCAGCATTGGGGAAGCGGCCAGATGGCATTCGGTGATTCGCCCTACGATCAGGATATGGCAACAGCGTGGGAGGCATTCTGCGATCGGCTCAAACAGGCCGGGGGTCGGGTGTTCAAAGACGCCAATCCCGCCACGGCATTGCAGCGGGTCGATGGCTTTCGTTATCTGACTCAGAACCTCAGCCAGGCATTCGACCTCGCGCTGGAGACGAAGGATCCGAAATTCCCTTCCTTGCTCGCGTTCTGCTCCCCCACCCGCAAGCTGGGGTCGGACAATGCCGATTGCGTTTATCTTCAGGCCTGGATCGATGGCGATTCCGTCTACAAGCTGAGCGGGAAGAAAGGCACCGCGCGGATGTGGAACGTCACCGTGCAAGGGCCGCGCTCGGACAAGGCCTATGGCAACAGCGCGCAACTGCACGAGCCCTTCGGCGACACGCCCGAGGCCAATCTGTTCGGCCATGAGTTAAAAACCAATTGGGACGGTTCGTTCGAGCTTTATATCGGCGGGGAGCAGCAGGGGCAGAATTGGCTGCCCACCACCAAGGGCTCGCGCAAACTGTTTCTGCGCCAATATTTCGACAGCTGGGATGAAGAAGCGGCGGATTATCGCATCGAGCGGGTCGGGATGGATGGTCCACGCCCCATGCCCACGCCCGGACAGATGATCGAGGCGATGCAATGGGCCGGCGACTTTGCTTACAATGTCGTCGATTTCTGGCCCGAATGGACCTGGCCCAGCGGCGAGGCGATCGATGCCGACGCGTTGAACCGCTACAACGGCAAGAATGTGACGCGGGGCGGCAAACAGATCTCGGCCGAGGCTGATGCTCTGGAACAGAAGCGCGGCCGGCTGGGCACGCAAATGCGCTGGGCCTTGCAGGACAACGAAGCGATCATCCTGGAATTCGACGCCGATGACAGCTTCTGGATGATTACCAGCGAAGCCATGTTCGGAAACAGCATGGACTTTCTCTATCGCAACGTCAGCTATACTCCCAGCCGCACCCGCGTCGATGCCGATGGCAAGGTTCGCCTGGTGCTGACCGCGCAAGACCCCGGCTATGCCAACTGGATCGACAATCAGGGCTATACTGCGGGGCTGCTGACCTTCCGTGCGGTGATGGCTGCCGCCCTGCCCGAACTGCACACCATGACGGTACCGGTCTCGGAACTGGAGCGCCATCTGCCTGGCAGCCCGCGTATCACGCCGGAGGAACGGGTCGGGGAATTGCGCCGGCGATTTCAGGCGCTTCAGCGGCGTTACCGCATCTGACGGCATGAGCGCAGGCGATCGTCGGATCAGTCGGACAATATTGAGCCGGCAATATCGGCATCATTTCTCGGCGGCTGAAAGATCTAGTGGCGGCAACTCCGCGCCGGTTAACTTCACGCCGAGCACGGCAGCCAGCGTCGGCGCGATGCAGCGCATGTCGACGATACCGAGATCGCGCGCCTTGGGGATGGCATTGCCCAGCAGCAGCAGCGTCGAACGCATGCGCGGGTCTGCGGGAAAATAGCCATGCATGCCTTTATAGGGCGCGGGATCGATCACCACCGGCAAATTCGGGCCGCGCCAGGGCTGCGCCATCCAGCCGTCGGCAAGGTCGAGATAGAAATCCGCGTCCCGGTTGCCACCACCCTGGGCGATCGCGGCGCGGGTGATGATACGGGCGATACCATTGCCCGGATCGGCTTTGAGCCGGGTCAACAGGTCGGCGACTTTGGCTTTGAGCGCGGCGTCCTCGGGATGCGCCAGCACCACCGCGATCGATCCGCCGGAAATCCACGGCACTGCGTCCCAGTCGGTGATCTTCCAGCCGCCGCGTTGCGGGCCGGCATCGGCGCCGCGCACCAGCCCGGCATCGATGAACGCACGCCACAGATTCAGCGCCTTCGTCACCGGCGCGAAGCCGTGATCGCTGACCACGGCAATCACCGCGTCGGGATGGGCCGCCTGCTCGACCGCCACCAATTTTCCGACGATTGCATCGAGGCGCTCGAGCACCTCATGGGCTTCGGGGGTGCCGGGGCCGGCGTGATGCTGCATCGTGTCCAGCCCGGTCAGGTAAACCGTCAAGAAATCCGGGTGGTGCAACGCAATCAGCCTTATTGCGAAACGGCCTCGGATTTCGTCGCCGGCGATAGTGTCATCGATGCCGGCGGCATAAGCGCCTTCGCTCGCCTCCAGTTCGGGCAGCAGCCCGGGCGTGGCCAGCGCGGCGAGCAGCTTACCGTCGTCGGCATGGCCGGTCAGCCAGATCTGCGGCAGATTCCAGTCGATCGCGCGCGCGCCGACGCTGACCGGCCAATGGACATTGCCGGTGCTGAGATGCGCGGCATGCGCAGCATCCCACAAGGTCGGCAATTTGATGTCGCTGGCATACCAATACCAGCCCTCGCGATTGATTTGAGTGGGATCGAAAGTGAGATTATTGACGATTCCGTGCCGCGCGGGTGTCGCGCCAGTGATCAAGGTGGTGTGACTGGGGTAAGTGACGGTGGGCAGGATGCCGATCACGCCTTCGGCATAGCTGCCCTCGGTGAGAAACCGGCGGAGATTACCGACCTTTAGCCCCCGCGCCGGAGCATCGGTGACATCGCCCGGTCGCAGGCCGTCGAGCGAGATCAGCAGCACTGGTCGAGCGGAGACAGCGGTGCTCGCGCCCCAACTCACCGCTAGGGCCAATGCGAGCGCCATCACTTCACTCAAACGCATAATCGAACTCCGGCGGTGCAGGTTTAGGCGAAGGATCAGGAGGCAATCCTGGCAGGTCTGCCGCCCATCAGTTCGAGCGGAATCGGGCTCAGCGGTTCGAGCGATGTCGCGGCATTGAACACCCGGCGCATCAACCCGGAACGTCGCTGCTCAACCCCACATACGACATAGCCGGTCAGCAGCGACGCATCGGGTTGGAACTCCGGTTCCAGAACCGCCATGCGCGAATCGAACGGGCACTCGGCCGAAAAGAACAGGCTGATCCCCAGCCCCAGCGCCACTGCTTCGCGGATCGCCTCGCGGCTGTGCAATTCGATGGTCCGGGGTGGATGGAGATCATGCGCGCGCAGCAGCGATTCGGTGGCGCCGCGGGTTTTCGAGGTCGCTTCGCGGATCAGCAGGCAATCCTCGGCCAGCGCGGACAGCGGATAGACCTGCTCGCGCGCCAGCCGGTGACTTGCCGGTACCAGCACCTTCAAATAATCGACGAACAGCGGCCGATAGGCGAAGCGGGGGTCGATTTGCGGATCGCTGATGATCGCGACATCGGCGCGCGCTTCGATGAGGTGATCGAGCGTTTTCTGCGAGTTTTCGATCTGGACGATAACGCCCATGTCCGGCTCGGTTTGCAACATCGCTTGTACCAGCCGCGCCGCATAAGTCGGCGAGTCGGCGGCGATCCGCAGCACCGGTCCGTCGCCCGACGGCTGATTGCCCAGAAGATTGTCGATTTCGTCGGCAGTCGCAAACATGCGCTGAGTCAGCGCCAGCAATTCGGAGCCTGTCGGCGTCAGTAACAACGGTCGGCGACGGCCTTCGAACAGCGGCGTTCCGTGCCGCTTTTCGAGTGCCTTTATTTGTTGGGATAGCGTCGGTTGAGAAATATTCAGACGACGCGCCGCGCGACTGAAACTTCCATCAGTGGCAACAGAATGAAATGCCCGCAAATGCTGATGGTTTACTGACAATTTTGTTATACCCGCAATTAGCAGGAAGCCCCGTAATTCGCTCATAGCAAATTCGTGTTGCGATTTTGTGACGCCCCTTAGCTGTATAGATTTTATCTATAGTTATATTAATGGATATATATTAGCCGCCACCTCCGAGTTTTGCCAGACGGCCTTCGCAATCGCAGCATCAGTCATTCGGCGACTCGCCGGGCCGGCCTGTGCTGCTGAGGCGACGACGCATAGCCAACCCCGGGGGCGATAATGACACGCACATCTGTTTCGATTAAATCCCGCTTCCTGCTGTCGGCTGCGGCCATTGTCGGCGCTGGCATGAGCGGTGGTCACGCATGGGCGGCCGATGCTGCTGCCCAGGCCGCCCCGGTTCAAGTCGCCGATGCGGACACCGCGCCGGTCGATCAAATTATCGTCACGGCCCAGCGCCGCAGCGAAACGATTCAGAACGTGCCGATGACGCTCCAAGCCCTGACCGGCGCCACGCTGTCGGAATATAATATCACCAATTTCAATGATATCCTGAAATACACGCCCAACGTCACCTTCGCCAGCAACGGCCCGGCTCAGGGCGCGATCTTCATGCGCGGCCTGTCCACTGGCTTTGCCGGCGGGCAATCCACCGGTACGATCGCGCCTTTCCCGAACGTGGCGATTTATCTCGACGATCAGTCGATGCAATTTCCGGCCCGCAACGCTGACGTCTATCTCGCCGATATGGAACGCGTCGAAGTCCTCGAAGGGCCGCAGGGTACGCTGTTCGGCGGCGGCGCCGAGGCCGGCGTGGTTCGGTACATCACGAACAAGCCCAAGCTCGACAAATGGGAAGGCCACATCGAGGGCAGCTTCGGCGGCACCGATGGCGGTGCTGCGAACGGCTCGTTCAACGCCACCGTCAACATCCCGGTGATCAAGGACACGCTGGCCATTCGCGCCACGATCTATGACGACCACCACGGCGGCTATATCGACAACGTGGCGAGCAGTTTCACGCGTCAGCCGACTGATTCTGGCGCTATCAAATACAATTTTTCGCCGAATTCGAGCAATCAGTCGAACGGCGGGCAGTATAATAACTACGCCCTCGCCCAAAAGAACTACAATCCGATCGACTACACCGGTGGTCGTATCGAGGCCTTGTGGGATGTCACCCCGGACTGGAACCTGCTCGTCACCGAAAGCTATCAGCACATCGACGCCGAAGGCACTTTTGCAACCTATCCGTTGGGATCCAATTTCCAGACGCTTGGCCCATTGCAAACCACGACCTTCACGCCATCGTACAACAAGGACACTTACTGGAACTCGGCCTGGACGGTGAACGGCAAGATCGGCGACTGGAAGCTGGTCTACACCGGCGCCTACATGACCCGGCATATCGAGACCCAGCAGGATTACTCCAACTATTCGCGCACCGGCGCTGGCTACTATTACCAGTGCACCGGCAGTGCGACTGGATTTGGTACCGGCGCGACCAATTGCTATTCGCCGATCGCCTATTGGCATGACAATATCCGCAACACGCACCATAGCGAGGAACTTCGCTTCTCGTCACCGGAAGGCAAGCGGCTGCGGGTCATCGGCGGAGCTTATTACGAGAAGTTCAAGATCGATGACGTGATGCGGTTCAATTACACCGGCATCCCGTCTTGCTCGAACGGGGTGACGACCGAATGCGTCGGCGATGTTCAGACCTATCCGGGTGCGACCGCCAACCAACCCGGAGCAGAGCCGGCCGGTACGACCTTTGGTGAGGATACGCAGCGTGGCTATCGTCAGTATGCCTTCTTCGGATCGGTCGATTTCGATATCCTGCACAATCTGACCGCCACGGCGGGCACGCGTTATTACAATTATAACGAGTATGAGCTGGGCTCGCAGTTCCAGACCTATACCTCATGTTTCCAGGTGCCGGTCTGCCCGATATCGGGGGGCGCCGGCAATCACGATATCGACGCCGACAATGATCACGTCAGTTACCACGGTTTCAAGAGCAAGGCGGAGGTGAGCTGGAAACCTCGAGAACATACTCTGATTTACGCGCTGTTCAGCCAGGGCTTCCGCCCCGGCGGCTTCAACCGCCGTGGTTATTATATTTTTCCCGATCAGAATGGGGTACTGCAATACTTCCGACCGGTGACGTATAATCCAGACAAATTGACGAACTATGAGGGCGGAATCAAGACTGATCTGCTGGACCACAAGGTTCAGCTCAATCTGTCGGGATATTACATGATCTGGAATAATCCGCCGATCAATATTTATGACCCGGCGGCAGGTTTTGGTAACACCAGCTTCCAGACGAACGGCCCCAGCTATCATATCAAGGGTTTCGAAGCACAAATCGTAGCGCGGCCGATACAAGGACTGTCGGTCCAGGGTGGTTTCACTTACAATGACAGCAAGCAGTCCAGCGCGCCGTTGCTGACTGTCGATAACCCCTTGTCCGTCAATAATGGCAAACCGCTGACGTCCTACTACAACGGCGCCACGCAGGTTAACGTCCAGAGCCCCTTCGGCAACATTGGCGATACCACGCCCTATAGTCCGAAAGTTCAGGCCGATCTGCGCGCTCGTTACGAATTTCCCCGCGGCGATAATATGAAGTGGTTTGTCTCGGGCGGCGTATCCTACACCGGGCCGATGTGGAACCAGCCGTCCACTTACCCGAATGGCACGACAATCAACTCCGACGGCACGACCTATGCTGGCCCGAACGGCGCGATTTTGCCGGGCACCACGATCCTGCGCTACCACTTGTCGGGTTATGCCCTGCTCGATGCCTCGATCGGCTTCAAGCGCGACAATTGGAATGTGTCGGTCTTCGGTGAAAATCTGACCAATACGCATGCCAGCACCTTCACCTCCTCGGCCCAGTTCATCAAATCCGAAGTACCGGTCCGGCCGTTGACCTATGGCGTGAGGATCAGCACCGATTTCTGATAGCCGGCCTGGGCCCGGTTTCGGGCTGCGGTGCAAAACTGTAACAGGCGGTGCATAATCTGCCGTCTTCTTTTTCGGCCCGCCTGTGTCGTTCGGCGCAGGCGGGCCGGTCCCGCTACCGGAATTTCTCGCGCCGATGACAGCACCTGCCTCGCTCGTTCCCCCGTTGCCGCCCGCCGAAACCTCCGAGCGGTCGTCGCTGGAGGCCGAGGTCGCGCGTTTGCGTGCGCAGCAACACGCCGGTGACCACGAGGCCGCACTCGCAGGGGCTCGCGCCAAGCTTACCGCTTTTCCTGAAAACCGCGATCTGTTGCTGATCAAGGCCAGTGCGCTGCGCCACCTCACCCGCACTGACGAGGCGCTCGCCAGCCTCGACCGACTCGCCGCGCTGCATCCCGGCTACAGCCTGATGCATCAGGAGCGCGGGCTTTGTCATGTCGCGCGCAAGGATGCGCCCGCCGCTATCGCCGCGCTGCTCGCGGCGGTAAACGCCAACCCCGCGTTGCCGGTGAGTTGGCGGATGCTCGAAGGGGTCTATCGGCTGGTCGGCGATGGCTACAACGCCGCTACCGCCGCCGCCCATGGCGCAACTCTGCGCGAGTTGCCGCCGGAAGTGGTAAACGCGACCGCGCTGTTCGCCGATGGCGAACGGGTGCTGGCCGAAGCGATCACGCGAAATTTTCTCCTGACCCGGGGCGATCACCCCGAGGCGATGCGGCTGCTGGCCCGGATCGGCGTGGCGCAAGGCGTGCTCGACGATGCCGAGACGCTATACGCCGGGGTGCTGACTTTGGCGCCGGGCCACGATGCCGCCCGCCTCGAATATGCCCAAACGCTGATCGCGCGGCAGAAGTTCGCGGAAGCCGAGGCGGCATTGCTTCCGCTGCGGGAGCGTGATCCCGCAAACCTCGCCTATCGCGCCGAAGCCGCCGCAGTCGCTGTCGGTCTTGGCCAGCATGACAAGGCCATTGGCATCTATCGCGAACTGCTGGCCGATCATGCCGGTCGCGACGAGGACGCCCCTGGAACGCGTGCCGCTCTAGCCGATGTCAATCTGTGGCTGGGGCATGTGCTGAAGACTATCGGCCAATTGCCCGAAGCGATTGCCGCCTATCACGCGGCGATCATCGAGCGCAGCGATTTCGGCGAGGTGTGGTGGAGCCTGGCCAACCTTAAAACCTACCGCTTCACCGACGACGAGATCGCGACGATGCGCGCAGTGGAAAGCGCGGCCGCAACCTCACCGGCTAACCGGGCCCAGCTTACTTTCGCGCTCGCCAAGGCGCTGGAGGATCGTGGTCACTTCGCCGACGCCTGGGCTCATTACGAGCGAGGCAATGCGCTTCAGCACGAAGCCTGCCGATATCGTCCGCAGCCCCTCGAAACCAATACCGCCCAACAGCAGCAGGTGTGTACGCCCGATTTTTTCGCTACCCGCGCGGGCTGGGGCGATCCCGCGCCCGATCCGATCTTCATCCTCGGCTTGCCGCGCTCGGGCTCGACCTTGATCGAGCAAATCCTCGCCTCGCATCCGGAGGTCGAGGGAACGCAGGAATTGCCCGATATCCAGCGCATCGTGCTCGATCTGCAGGGCCGCGATCCCGATCTCGACAATCCCCGCTATCCGGCGGTGCTGACCGATCTCACGCGGGACGACTGCCGGGCGCTCGGCGCCCGCTATCTCGCCGACACCCGCGTCCACCGCCAGGAAGGGCGGCGGCTGTTCATCGACAAGATGCCGAATAATTTCCGGCATATCGGGCTGATCCAGCTGATCCTGCCCGAGGCCACGATCATCGATGCGCGGCGCGGCGCGCTGGCCTGCTGCGTCTCCAATCTCAAGCAGCTGTTCGCCCAGGGCCAGGAATTCAGCTACAGCGTCGATGATATCGCCCGCTATTATCGCACCTATCTCGAACTGATGCGCCATTGGGATGCCGCGCTGCCGGGCAAGGTGCTGCGGGTTTGCAACGAGGACGTCGTTGCCGATCTCGAAGGGCAGGTCCGCCGCATCCTGGCCCATTGCCGGCTGGACTTCGATCCTGCCTGTCTCGCCTTTCACCAGACCCGGCGCGCGGTGCGCACGCCCAGTTCCGAACAGGTGCGCCAGCCGATCTCCAGCGAGGGTGTCGATCAGTGGCGCAACTTCGAGCCCTGGCTCGATCCGCTCAAGGCCGCGCTCGGCGATGCCGTAGAAGGCTGGCGCGCATGACGAGCAAATTGCCCGCCTTCGATCTCGCGGTGGTCGGTGGCGGCATCATCGGCCTCGCGCACGCCGCCATGGCCGCGCGCCTCGGCAAGCGGGTGGTGGTGATCGAGCGTGACCCCCGCGCCAATGGCGCCTCGATTCGCAATTTCGGCTTTATCACAGTGAGTGGCCAGGAGCGCGGCGAGAGCTGGACGCTGGCGCGTCGGACGCGCGACATCTGGGCGGAGATTGCCCCTGCGGCGACGATTCCGATCGAACAGCGCGGGTTGCTGCTCACCGCGCGATCGCACGAGGCACTCGCGGTGATCGAGGCTTTCATTGCCACCGAGATGGGCGAGGAATGCCGGCTGCTGCCGGCGGCCGAGTTTCGCGCGCAGATCAGCGGCCTGGGTGGTCCCGACCTGCTGGGCGCGCTGTATAGCCCGCATGAATTGCGCGTCGAATCGCGCGATGCGATCCCGCTGCTCGCCGCGTGGCTGGCCGAGCGCCAAGGCGTCACCTTTCTGAACGACACGGCCGTCTACGCCGCCCGCCCCCCCCGGCTGGAGACATCGCGCGGCATGATCGAGGCCGGCGCGGTGGTGATCTGCCCCGGCGACGATTTTGCCACGCTTCACCCCGAGCGCATCGCCGCTTACGGGCTGACACGGTGCCGGCTGTCGATGCTGAAGCTCGCCGATCCGGGGTATCGCTTGGCTTCGGCGCTGATGAGCGACCTCAGCCTCGTGCGCTATCGCGGCTATGGCGCGCTGTCCGAGGCGCGCGCGCTGGAGGCCAAGTTGCGCGCCCAGCAGCCGAGCCATTTCGAAAACGGCGTTCACTTGATCGTCGCGCAGGGTGCGGATGGTGGGCTGATCGTCGGCGACAGCCACCACTACGCCGATTTGCCACCGCCCTTTGCGCCTGCCAGCGCCGAGGAGGATATCCTCGACGAATTCGCCCGCGCGCTCGGCCATGCCCCGCCACCGGTGCGCGAACGCTGGACCGGCACTTACGCCGTCGCCGACGATCGCACCTTCCTGATCGATGCCCCCGCCGCCGACGTGCGGCTGGTCATCGTTACCAGCGGCACCGGCGCCTCGACCGGCTTCGGCATCGCCGAACGGGTGATCGCCGATCTCTTTCAACTTTAGCGGAGCAGCTTGATGACCAAATCCAACAGCCCCTTTCCCGTCAAAGCGGTCATTCTGGATTGGGCCGGCACGGTCATCGATTTCGGCTGCATGGCGCCAGTCGAGGCGTTGATCGACGTCTTCGCCGCCGAGGGCATCGCCATTACCGCCGCCGAAGCCCGCGCCGACATGGGCCGCGCCAAGCTCGATCATCTCCGCGCGATCCTCGCCGAACCAGGCGTAGCGGCCCGCTGGCTTAAGGCCAAGGGAAGCGCTTCTGGCGAGGAAGATGTCGCGCAGCTCTATGCCCAGCTCGAACCGGCGATGGAAGCGGCAGCCACCCGCGCCGCGCAGCTCATTCCCGGCGCCGCCGCGACCGTTGCCGAATTGCGCAAGCTGGGTGTACGGATCGGCTCCGGCACCGGCTACACCCGGCAAATGATGCGCGGAATCGAACCCGCCGCCGCCGCGCAGGGCTATGCTCCCGATGTCGTGATCTGCGCGGGCGAAACGCCGAGCGGTCGCCCCGCGCCCCACATGAGCTGGGCAGCAATGATCGCCATGGATGTCTGGCCGGCGCGCGCTTGCATCAAGATCGACGATGCCCCGGTCGGCATCGCAGAAGGGCGCAATGCCGGTTGCTGGACGGTGGGCCTGTCGGGCTCGGGCAATGAGGTCGGGCTGGACCTCGCCAGTTACCGGGCATTGGGCGACGCCGAGCGCCGAGCGGTGCTCAAACAGGCGGAAGCCCGGCTCAAAGCCGCTGGCGCCGATTACGTCATCGAGGATATTTCAGAACTGCTGCCGGTGGTTCACGCTATCGCGCGAAGGATCGCCCAGGCATGACCGCCGCGCTTCCGGCCAGCGATCTGCACGGGGCCGGAGTGCCCCAGAGCGGGTTGGCGCGCTGGCTGGAACGTGCGCCGGGACCGGTGTTCGCTTGCTACGCCGGGCTGATGGCATTCGGCGTCTATTCGGCGATGTACGCCTTTCGCAAGCCCTTCGCGGTGGCGAGCTTTACCGGGATGACATTTGCAGGCGTCGATTACAAAATCGCCTTGGTGATCGCGCAAGTGGTTGGCTACGCGCTGTCCAAGCTGATCGGCGTGAAGATCATTGCGGAGCTTCCCGCGCATCGCCGGATCATCGGCATTCTGCTGCAAATCGGGCTGGCCGAAGCGGCGTTGGTCGGCTTCGCCCTGATCCCGCCGCCCTGGAATATCGCCTGCCTGTTTCTCGATGGCCTGGCGCTCGGCATGGTCTGGGGAATGGTGTTCGGCTTCGTCGAGGGGCGGCGCCAGTCGGACCTGATCGGTGCGATGCTTTGCGCCAGCTTTATCCTGTCTTCCGGCGTGGTGAAATCGGTCGGCGAATGGGTCATATTGCGCGGCATCGCCTCACCGTTCTGGATGCCGGCGGTGACCGGCCTGCTGTTCACCCCTTTGCTGGCGTTGTGCCTGGCCGGCCTGTCAGTCCTGCCGCCGCCATCGGCTGCCGACATCGCCGAACGGGTGGAGCGCAAGCCGATGGATGCCGCGTCGCGCGCGCATTTCCTCAAGCGCTATGCGCCGGGCCTGGCGGCGCTGGTGGTGATCTATGTCGCGCTCACCGCGCTGCGCGACTTTCGCGATAATTTCGCCGGCGAGGTCTGGACCGAGGTTGGGCTCGGCGGCCGCGCCGATCTCTTCACCTCGACCGAACTGCCGACCAGCATCGTGGTGCTCATCGCGCTCGCCTCGCTGATCGTCCTGCGCGATAACCGCAAAGGGCTGATCGCCAATTTTGTGCTGGTGGGGATCGGCCTGGCGGTCGGCGCGGTAAGTTCGCTCGCCTTTACCATGCAGTTCATCGGTCCGGTGGCGTGGATGACACTGCTCGGCTTTGGCCTGTACCTCGCTTACACACCCTTCAACGGCATGTTGTTCGACCGCCTGGTCGCCGCCACCGGGGAGAGCGCCACCGCCGGCTTTCTGATCTATGTCGCCGATGCCAGCGGCTATGCCGGTTCGGTCGTGCTGACCCTGTTGCGCAATCTGCCGGGGTTCCATCTGCCCTGGGCGCGTTTTCTGGTCGATATCAGCGTCGCCACCGGCGGGATTGGCTTGATCCTGCTCGCGGGCGCCGCCGTCTATTTCAACCGGCGCATCGTGGCGCTGCCGGCATGAACGAATTGCCGGAACTGCAGGCTCTGTTCGAGAGCGAGGCGATGGCGCTCCCCTACGGAGAGGACATCTCGATCCGCACGCACATGCTGCAATGTGCCGAATTGGCCGTGGCGGAAGCTCTGCCCGACGCATTGATAGCCGCTGCCTTGCTCCACGATATCGGCTGGGCCTTGGGCGAAGAGCACCACGAGGACGCCGGCGCCGAGCGACTGGCGGCGCTGTTTGGCGATGCGGTAGCTTTGCCGGTGCGAATGCATGTCGCCGCCAAGCGTTACCTCGTCACCATGGAACCGGGCTACGCGGACCAACTGTCCGCCGAATCGCGCCGTACCCTGTTGCGGCAAGGCGGTCCGTTCACCCCAGAACAATGCGCTATTTTCGCGCGCCAATCGGGCTTCCCCGAGGCGATCGCTCTGCGCCGGCTCGATGATTCCGGCAAAGAGAAGCGACCGCCAACCAGCCAATTTGGCGATTATATTGAGCTTTTGCGTCACCTCTTGGCGTAAACCGCCGCCGATGCCGAATGGTGAGTGCGAACCGGTAATGGCGCAGCAACAAGTTACCGCGGGAATCCGCCGATTGCCAAATTCGCCCCCGGCGGCGTCCATCCGCCCCCCAGAGCCTGCACCAGATCGATGCCGGCCAGCAGACGAAGCGTCGAGATCTGCACGGCACGGCGGCGAGTGGTGAGCGCGGTTGTCTGCGCCGTCAGAACATCGAGATAATCGGCAACACCTTTGACATAGCGCGTATAGGATGCGCGCTCCGCGAGCGTCGCCTGCGTCGCCGCGCGGTCTTCGGCATCGCCCTCGATACCCAGAATATGCAATTGCGAGAGGCCGTCATCGACCTGCTGGAATGCAGCCAGCGCGACTTCGCGATAGTGATCGCCCGCCTCGGCCCAGACCGCGCGGGCCTCGGCGACCTGGGCATGGCGTTTGCCACCCTCGAACAGGTTCAGGGCGAAGCTCGGCCCGATCGTCCAGAACAGGCCGGGCGCAGATACCAGTCCGGCGAGAGCGGTGCTCTGGAAGCCGCCCTCGCCGCCCAATTGCAAAGCCGGAAAGAAGGCCGCACGCGCCACGCCGATCGCGCGATTGGCGGCAAACACCCGCCGCTCCGCTGCGGCAACGTCGGGGCGCCTTTCCAGCAGCGTCGAGGGCAATCCCAGCGGAACCGCCGGCAGATGCAGCGTCACCAGCGCCGGCGCTATTGCCAGGCTCTCGGGCGGAACGCCGACGAGCGCCGCTATCGCGTGTTCCAGGAGCGCCCGCCCACTGCGGACATCGGCAAGCTGCGCCTCGGCATCGGCCAGTTGGGCGCCTGACCGACCGGCATCGATGCCGCTGGCAATACCGCCGGCAAAGCGGCGGCGCGTCACCGCATCAGCCTGTCCGAAATCCGCCACCGCGCCGGACAGGACCTCGGCCTCCTGGTCCAGCCCGCGCAACTCGACGTAATCACTGGCGAGTTGCGCCTGCAGGCTCAGCCGGGTGGCGGCGGTATCCTCGTCAACGGCCTGGGCGTTGGCGCGCGCCTCGGCCACCGAATTACGCACTCTACCCCACAAATCGGGCTCGTAATTGATGATGCCGTCGATGGTGTGGGCCCCGTAAAGGTCGGGCTGATCGGCCCCGCGCAAGGGGCGCGTGTCCGATTGACGATTGGCGGTGAGATCTGCGCCGGCGCCGATCGTCGGAAATAACGACGAACGCGCCTCCCTGACATCGGCCTGCGCCCGATCGTGACGCGCAAGCGCGGCGGCGAGCGTCGGGTTATCCTTGGCAATGCGGATCTCGAACTGGTTGAGGAGCGGGTCGCCAAAGCCCTGCCACCAATCGGTCCCACTGCCCGGCACAGCGGGCGCGGCCGGCACCCATGGCCCCGCTTCGCGGAACGCGATGGGCAGGTTGGATAGAGCGGGAGGTTGGTAATCGGGCGCCTGCGAGCAGCCGGCAACGCAGACGAGCATCAACACTGCAGCCATTGGACCGGCTAACCGACGCCTTCCCGCCACCTTAGTTGCGTCCTTTTTCGACATGCACTTGTTCGCGATCGACGATCGAATCGGGCGGATTGTCTATGATCGGTGTACCCAGGCTAAGACCTGAAGCCGCTTCCACCGTAGCGCCGAGGTCGCGACCGAGCGTCACCGGCAACAAGTGGACGCGGCCAGTGCTGTCCACCGTCGCGACCCGGGTGCCACTGCCGCGCAGAACCAAGGCACTCGACGGGACCGTCACCAGCGAACGCGATACCGGCAGTTCGAATTGTACTTGCGCATAGCTTCCCGATTTCAACAGGCTGCCGGGATTGTCCGTGACCAGCTGCACCTGAAAGGCGCCGTTCTGGCTGTTTATCGCGCCCGAGGCGGCTGTAACCGTGGCGGGAATGGCCTTTCCGGGCGCCTCGGGGATGGCCAGCGTGGCCGACAAGCCCGGATGCATCGCTGCAGCATATTGCTGAGGCACGTTGACGTAAATGCGCATGCGATGCTCGTCGGCCATCGCGAACATCGGCTGTTGGGTCGTGGCGCCGGGGCCGACAAGGTCGCCGATGTCGGCATTGCGCAAGGTCACCTCGCCAGCGAAGGGTGCGCGCACGGTTGCATAAGCCTTCATTGCCAATAGCCGCCCGAGATTGGCCTGCGCCTCGCGGACGGCGGCGGTATGGGTGGCATAGTCGGCATTTTTCTCGTCGGTTTCCTGGCGCGAGACCGACGCAGTCGAGAGCAGATCCTGCCAGCGCGCCGCCGTCGTGCGGGCGAGCGTTGTTTCTGCCTGGGCGCGCGCGAGTGCGGCGCGGGCCTGGATGATCTGCTGGTCGATCTCGGGCGTATCGATCGCGCCTAGCGGCGTTCCGGCTCCGACATGATCGCCGATGTCATGGTACCAGGCGTGCACATAACCCGGCACGCGCGCGAAGATCCTGGCCGAAACCCAGGCTTCGAGCGTACCGGGCAGCAGCAGCCCCTCGGGTCGCCCGGTGGCAGCCGGCGTGATGAGATGAACGGTCGGTATCGCCTGCTGGTTGCTCCATTGCTGGCTGCTGGTATCATCGTGGCGGCGAGCGATCAGGCCCGCGACAATCACGAGCACGGCAATGGCGCCGATGATCAGACCAGTCTTCTTCAGCCCCCGCGGTGGTCGCGCAGCCGTATCGGCGAGAATTTTTTCAGACATGGGCAAGCTCTCCACCCAGCGATGCCTGGGTCGCGCGTCTTTCGCCGTGACGGCGATGGACGATGCTGAAAACGACGGGCACGAAGACCAGCGTGGCGATTGTCGCAAAGACCAGCCCGCCGATCACGGCGCGGCCGAGCGGGGCATTCTGCTCGCCGCCTTCGCCAAGGCCCAGCGCCATCGGCGCCATGCCGATGATCATGGCGAGCGCGGTCATCAGCACCGGACGAAACCGGGTAGCGCCTGCCTGCAGCGCCGCCTCGCCGGCATTCCCACACACTTCGAGCCGTTCGCGCGCGAAACTGACCACCAGCACCGAATTCGCGGTCGCCACGCCCATGCACATAATCGCCCCGGTCAGCGCGGGGACCGAAAGCGTCGTGCCGGTGGCGAACAACATCCAAACGATCCCGGCCAGCGCCGCCGGGAGCGCCGAGACGATCACCGCCGGATCGGCCCAGCTTTGGAAGTTCACGACGATCAGGAGATAGATCAGCACGATCGCCATGGCCAATCCCGCCAACAGACCTGAGAAAGCCGCGTTCATGGTTTGCACCTGGCCGCGCAGATTGACCGACGAGCCCTTGGGCAAGTCGCCCCGCGTGCCAGCGATAATATGATCGATATCGCCGGCGATAGCGCCGAGGTCGCGGCCCTGGGTCGTGGCATAGACATCGAAGGCAGGCTGCACGGCATAATGCGAAACCACCGCTGCCGATGGCTCGCGATGCAATGTGCCCAACCCGCCGAGGATCTGATAGCCACCATTGCCGCTATCCATTCCGCTGCCGGTGATCGGGGTATTATCGAGGTCCGAAATGCTGTCCGCGCGGTATTGCGGCGCCTGCACCACGATCGGGTAGGACACGCCGTTTTTCGGGTTGAGCCAGAAGCTCGGGGCCGTCTGGAAGCTGCCGGCGAGATTGACGGACAGACTTCGCGTCACGTCGTTTTCGGTAATGCCTAGCCGGTCAGCCTCGGCCCGGTCGATGTCGAAACCCAGTTCGGGATAATCATTGGCTTGCTGCAGGCGCACGTCGGCGATGCTGCGCATGCGGTTCGCCAGTTCCTGGGCGTAAGCCTGATTGGCCTTGGCATCGGCGCCCGTGACCATGACGTCGATCGGAGCCGGCGCGCCGAAATTGAGGATCTGGCTGACGATATCGGCGGGGAGGAAGGAAAAGTCGGCACCGGGGAAGGCGCGAGGAAGTTCGCCGCGCAAGGCTTTGACATAGCCACCGGTCGGGCGATGCCCCTCCCTCAGCGTGACCAGAATGTCCCCGTCCTGCGGGCCGATGCCACCGGTGTTCGAATAGGCCCGATTGACGCCCGACACCGGCAGGCCGATGTTGTCTACGATCGAAGTGATCTCGCTCAGGGGGACGACTTGGCGAATGCGGTTCTCGACATGGTCGAACAGCGCCGCCGTATCCTCCAACCGCGTGCCAATGGGCGCGCGGACGTGAAGGCTGATCTGGCCTGAATCGACGGTCGGGAAAAAGTTGCGCCCCAGGAATGGCGCCAGCGCGAAAGACAAGGCGACGACTAATAGAAACCCAGGCACGAATTGCCGCCGCCGGGCCAGCGCATAGGCCAGCACTTGCACATACCAGCGCCGGAAGACCTCGAAGCGCTGCTCGAAGCCATGCTGGACCTGGCGCAGCGGATTGCGCGTCCTTGGCCGGCCGGCCTGCGCGTCATGCGCAGCCATGATTTCTGCGGTATGGCTGGTCGCGTGATCGCGCAGCAGGAAGATGCCCATCGTCGGCACCAGCGTGCGGCTGAGAATGAAGCTGGCGATCATCGCGAAGACCACGGCCTTGGCCATCGGTGCGAACAGGAAGCCGGCGACTCCGGATAGAAAAAACATCGGTACAAAGGCGATGCAGATGCACAGCAGCGAAACCAGCGCGGGCTGGACGATTTGCTGTGCGCCATCGAGGATGGCATCGCGCACCGACTTGCCTTGCTCGAGGTGCCAGTTGATGTTTTCGATGGTCACCGTGGCGTCGTCGACAAGAATGCCAACCGCTAGCGAAAGGCCGCCCAGCGTCATGATATTGAGCGTCTCGCCGCAGGCCGAGAGGCCCGCCACCGCCGCCAGCACTGCCAGCGGAATGGACGTGGCGATAATGACCGTCGAACGCCAGGAGCCCAGGAACAGCAGGATCATCACGCTGGTGAGCAGCGCCGCGATAACGCCCTCGCGGATCACCCCCGAAACCGCCGCTTTGACGAACAACGATTGGTCGGCGAGCGCCGCGATATGGAGTGCGGGCGGCAGCGTTTCCCGCAATTTTGGCAGCATCGCCTTCACATCGTCGACGATGGCGACGGTCGAGGTGGCGCCGGCCTTGAGTACCGTCATCAGCACCGCCCGCCGGCCATCGACGCGCACTTCGTTAGTCTGCGGCGGCGCCCCGTCGTGGACATAGCCGATGTCGCGCATGGTTACCGTGGTGCCGTCGACGGTGTGAATCGGCAGGTCGTTGAGATCGTCGATCGCACTGGGGCTATTGTTGAGCCGAACATTGTATTCGTAACTGCCGATCTTGGCGGTGCCGGGCGGCACGATCTGATTCTGCGCGGCCAATGCCGAGCCGACGTCCGCTGCCGAAAGATGATGCGCCTGGAGCGCGGCCGGATCGAGATCGACCTGGATCTGGCGCACCCGGCCACCGTAGGGAGTCGGCACCGCCGCCCCCTCGACCGTAGCCAGCGCGGGGCGGATAAAGTTCTGGCCGAGATCGAGGATCTTCTGCTCGCTGAGGGTGTGCGAGGACAGTGCCAATTGCAGGATCGGCACAGTCGAGGCGTTGTAATTGAGGATCTGCGGCGGCGTAATGCCTGGCGGCATCTGCTTGAGCACGGTTTGCGAGATCGAGGTGACTTGCGCGGTCGCGGTGCGGATATCGACAGAGGGGCGGAAGAAAATCTTCACCACGCCGACGCTGTTCAGCGACTGGCTCTCGACATGATCGATGTCGTTGACCGAATTGGCGAGCTGCCGTTCGTAAAAATAGATCACCCGGCCCGACATGTCCTCGGGCGGCAAACCATTATAGCTCCACACCACCGCGATGACCGGCATGCGGATATCGGGGAAGATGTCAGTGGGCGTGCGGACCCAGGCGATCGTGCCGAACAACACGATCAGGATGGCCATAACCACGAAGGTATAAGGTTTGCCGAGGGCAATTTTGACGATTTGAAGCATAATGGATCAACATCTTCTATCCTCAGGATCGGAGGATAATGTCGATCCGGTATTATAAATACCAAACCCCCAATTCAAATGAACATTATTTTATTGCAACACTACTTTCGCAGATGATTCTCACTTCGAGACCAGGGTTGGCGTCTTCCAGCTGCAGGACATAGCCGTGCAAATGAACGATCTCGGCAACAAGACTGAGCCCTAGCCCGGAACCGGCGGTATGCTGGGCGGAACTGCCGCGATAATAGCGCCGCAGAACGCTGTCTCGCTCCTGGATCGGAACGCCAGGGCCATCGTCACGCACGACGAGGACGATCATGCCGCGATCGACGATGACCCCGACCGAGATATTGCCGCCCGGAGCGATGAATTTGATGGCATTCTCGACCAGATTGCTGACCACCTCGAACAGCAGTTTTTCATCGCCGTGAATAAGGTGACCCCAGGCGCCGCTGAGCACGAGCTTGATGTCGCGTTCCTCGGCAAGCGGTTCGAACAATTCGCAGACCGATGCGGCCAGCGACATCGGGTCCAGTTCCGCGAAGCAGGCCTGGCGATTGGTCGCCTCCAGTTCGGCAATGCGCAACAAGGCGCTGAACCGGGCCAGTACCGTATCGAGATCCTCCAGCGCCGTATCGATCAAGCCCGGGAGTGCCGGATCGGTCGCCTGGCCCGGCGCCGGGTGTTTGTCGTGAGTGGCATGACTGCGGATTTGTTCGAGCTGGCCGCGCAGATGCGCGAGCGGCGAGCGCAGATCATGCGCGATGGCATCGGTCGCGCCTTTCACTTGTTCCAGCAGACGCGCGATCTCTTCGATCATGACGTTGACCGTCGTCGCGATGACATCGAGTTCGTCGTTCTGCCCCGAGACCGGCATCCGCAAAGTCAGTTCGCCCGTCGCGATGCGAGTGGCTAGCGCCGTTAAACCGCGCACCCGGCGCAATGGCGCCGCGCTCAGTACGATCGCGGCCAGCAGAAGCAGGACGGAGGCGATCAGGCCGCTGGCCAGCAGGATGGCGAGCATCCGGTGGCGCAGATCAGCGATCTGAGTGATGTCGCGCGCGATGACCACCAATCCCCCGTCCCCGGTCCGCAGCGGCAGCAGCCGAAGCGCCCGCTGTTCGCCGGGGCCGGGGGGCACTTCGGCAGTTTCGGATGGATGGAGTCCACGGGGCGGCGTGAAGTCGCCGACCACTACATGGCCATGGGCGTCGAGCAGGGCGAAATGGCCAAGATGGCTGGCATCGTTCAAGATCGCCGCGCGCACCAATAGCGGTAAGCGCGGCGCCGGGACCGAGGCGAACGCTCTGGCCTGAAACGCCAGCACCTCATCGGTGCGCCCGACCAGTTCGCGCTCGGTCAGCACATAGATCAGCCCGAGCAGCGCGCACATCGCGCAAAGGAACGCTGCCCCGAGCATCGCGGTCAGACGAAAAGTAGTGGTGGTATGGATACGCATCGGCTGCGCCTGCCGGTTAACCGGGAGCATTGCGTTAGTGGGCGACGAGGCGGTAGCCCTCGCCCTTGATGGTCTGGATCGGCGAGGGATGGCCTGGCTTTTCGAGCTTGCGGCGCAGCTTGCCGATGTGGACGTTGATCAGATTGTCCGAGGGATCGAAGAAGCATCCCCAGACCTGCTCGAAGATCACCCGGCGATCGATGGTCTTGCCCTGGTGCCGGGCGAGAAACTCGAGCAGGCGAAATTCCTTGTGCAGCAATTGCACCGGCTCTCCGGCCACCCAGACCTTGCGCTTGATCAGATCGATCTCGAGTTCGCCGACACGCATGACCCCGTTTTCCGGGTATTCCTGCTGGCGGCGGAGCAGCACTTCGACCCGCATCGCCATTTCATCGAGCGAGAACGGCTTGACGAGGTAATCGTCGCCGCCGGCGCGCAGCCCGGCGATGCGCTCGTCGACGTCACTCATGGCGCTGATCATCAGCACCGGCGTAGTGATGTCGGCAGCGCGCAACCGCCCGACCAGTTCCAGCCCGTTCATGCCGGGCAGCATGCGGTCGAGCGTGATCGCGTCGAAGCGCTCCTCGCGGTTGCGGGCCAGCGCCTCGCGGCCATTCGCCAGATGAAGCACGGCATGGCCCTGCTCCTCCAGTTTGCCGACGATCCCCGCAGCGGTTTCCGGATCGTCCTCGACGACTAATATGCTCGCCATGGCGGTTACCTAGACCTCATGACGGAATGCGCCAAGCCCGGTCAGCAGCTGAGTGTCTGACCCGAAACTTTGTTTCGGATAGTCTGTTCCGTCCCGCTCCCCCGGCCCAACCGCCCATTGAAGGTACCCTGTGGGTGGTACCAACCCGGGGGAGCGGGACGGAACAGACTGCAGGCTCTTAGCCATTCCAAACAAAGTAGTGCACATGGCGAACTCCATCGGCTGTGCTGCTCGGACAAGCCTGTTCCGCTTTCAAGTGAAAAGAATTTCAAGCGATTGCCGTGATGCTTGGCGCAGCCGATCAGCGCTGCCGCGTCCAATCGCGCGTGACGACAAGATTGTTGACCCGGCCATCGGCAAGATCGAGCCAGACGCGCCACAAGACATTATCCAGAGACACTCCACTGCGAGGCGTTTCAACATTGTGGTAGCGGCAGACGAGCTGACTGCCGTTGGCGGGGGCGCAGCGCGCGCCGGCGTGATGCAGCAATGCTGCAGCGTCGTTCGCGGAGGTGCCGGCCGGGATCGCTGCGCGGAGCATGTCGGTGGCATCCGCCATTTCGTTCTCCGGGGTGCGATGCAGTTGCCAGCCGGGATCGGACGACCAGATCAAGGGATCGGTGTTCATCGACGCCTCGAGATTGGCAAAGCGCAGGCCATGCGGTGCCTCCTGGGGCTCCTGATAGAAGTGGTCGCCGGGTGCCGCATAGCGGTGCGTGTCCTGGGCCTGCGCCGAAGCGCTTGCCGCGAAGGCGACAGCCACCCCTAGAGTACAAGCGGTGGCGAAGCTGAGAAGGTCTTTGCGCATGATGATGTCTCCTTTATCAGCCACTATTTGTTGAATTATATTTCTCCTTCAAGTGAAAAGAATTTCAAATGATGATCAATATTTGAAATGAAATATATTTCATGTTTGAATTGTCGACACTCATAATCGCTAGGTGAAATAAATTTCACTTTGGTACCGCAAATCTGGACAACACTTGTCACATTTATGAAATACTTATTTCATATTTAGCGGGCAGCAAGCTAGATTTATACAGGGAGTTCCTAATGAGATTGTCCAGCGCTTTGCTGGCGGCAGTTGCCGTCGGCGCTATCGTCGTGCCAATTGCAGGCGCCCAGGCGGCGCCTGCGAAGCATCGCCATCCCCGCCATCATGCGCCGGTTGCCCATGCGAGCGCGGACGGCGCGCTACGCGAGCAGGTCGCCCAGTTGCAGGCCGAGGTCGCGAGCTTGCACCAGGAAGTGATCGCGCAGCGCCAGACCCAGGCATCCACTCAGGCCGAAGTCGCGCAGACCACCGCCCAGGTCGGGGCTCTTCACGATCAGGTGGCCACCGCGCCGGTGATCACTCCCGATCAGGTTCATACCGAGATCGCGTCCGCCATCGATCAAGATCACAAGAAGCCCTATGTCGAATTCAAGGGCATCCACATCACCCCCGGTGGCTTTCTCGAAGCAGCTGGCATTTACCGCCAGCACAACATGACATCGGACATCGCCACCAATTTCAGCACCATCCCGTTCAAGAACACCGCCAGCGCGGCAACCTCGGAAGGCCGCTTCTCGGCTCGTCAGAGCCGCTTGTCGTTCCTCGCCGAAGGGCAGCCGAACAAGGACACCAAGCTGTCGATGTATGGCGAGTTCGACTTCCTGGGCGCGGCGCAGACCGCCAATTCGAACGAGAGCAACAGCTATCAGCCGCGTATCCGCAATCTCTACGCGACCATCGACTGGAACCATGGCGACAGCGGCTGGCATTTCCTCGCCGGTCAGAGCTGGTCGCTGGTGACCATGAACACTATGGGTATCACCCCGCGCACCGAAGCCAGCCCGACGGTGATCGATGCGCAATACGTTCCGGGCTTCGCCTGGGCGCGTCAGCCGGGTTTCCGCCTGACCGGCGACTTCGCCGATCACCACCTCTGGGTCGCGGTATCGGCCGAAAACCCGCAGACGACCTTTGCCGGTACGGTTCCGGCGATCGTCACCTCCTACGACAATCTGCCCGGCGGCGGCAGCTCGGCAACGGTGACCAGCGGTGGTTCGCTTTACGCCAACACCAACAAGTTCTCGACCAACGGCACCCCTGATTTCATCGGTAAACTTGCCTATCAGGGTAATATCGGCGGCCACGCGCTGCATCTCGAAGGCTTCGCACTCGACCGCACTTTCACCGCGCGTGAAGGCGTCGCGGGCACTGCTGTCAGCGTCAACAAGGGTGGCTATGGCTTCGGCGGCGGGATTATGCTCCAGGTCGTTCCCTCGGTGCTCGACGTCCAGTTCTCGGGCATGGGCGGCAAGGGCATCGGTCGCTACGGCACTTCGGGCCTGCCCGACGTGGCCTTCGACGCCAACGGCGCGATCCACCCGGTCAAGGAATATATGATGCTGGGCGGCGCCACGCTGCACGCGACCAAGATGCTCGACATCTATGGTTACGCCGGCGAGGAAGTCGAGCACAGCCTGCGCCTGGCCGGTGGTTATGGCATCGGCCAGGTCAACGCCAACGACAGCGGCTGCTTCGTCGAAAGCGCTTCCAGCGTTTGCGGTGGCAATACCCGCCGGGTTCGCCAGATTACCGGTGGCGTCTGGGACAAGATTTACAATGGCTCCTTCGGCCGCGCCCAGGTCGGGATCAACTACAGCTACACTCAGCGCCAATTATTCTATGCCTCCGACACCGGCAACGAACCGCAGGTTGGCGAGAGCATCGGCATGTTCAGCTTCCGCTACTATCCGTTCTGATTCCAGCTTGGGCGCCGGCTAAATCCCCCTTGGGGTCGCCGGCGCCTCACTCTTTGAACTCGGTGGTGGGTTTCCGTCCCTTCCGGGTTCCAGCCTCGGGCATCGGTCGCTTCCGTTTTGGCAGCGGTCGGTGCCCGCTTTTTTGGGCGCGAAGCTGCGTGGTCCCTATTCCATTATAGTGGCGCCCCGTTTCCTCGGCTTCCACCGAAGGCACTTCTTAACCAAAACCTAGCGAATTAAAGTTATTAGACCCCGACTTTAAGTCGCATAATAATATTACAGCCATGATGAAATGAGCTGGAACGGGGACTGAATGATGGCGAAATTCTTGCGGCCGGATCACCGGCTGATCGCAGAAACACCCCTCAGCCTGCTGGCGTTGACGCGGCAGTATGTCGAGCCACATGAAGAACATTGGTTTGCCCGCTGCCGGGCGGATTATTTGCGCAATTTCCCGCTCTCACTCCTTGAACTGGTCCGCCTAGCATTGCTCTTGACGCTGATCGAACCCCTTAGCCATCCGACTTTCGGATTGGTCACCGTGGGCGGATGGGGGGCGGTCATGGCTATGCAGGCTTCGGCTCGCCGTAAGGAAGCCGCACCAGGCTTCGATGAAAAGCTGGCGTTGAGACGTCGCTACAGCGTGATACGATGGCGTGCCGCCTGGTGGTTCGGCGCCTTATTGGGCGGGATCATCATCGCGCCGCTCTCAAGCCATGAGGGTCTCATCGCACTGGGCATCGTGATGATGGTCATCGATGGATTAGGCGCCATGTCGCTGCCCCATCTCGGGCTTGCGGCCAGCGTGGGAGGCGCCGCTGCGATCAGCATCGGCTTGGCAGCGCGCGATGGTTGGGCCGCTTCCCCCGTCGTCATTGCGGTCTGGGTGATGGCCTCGTTCCTGCACTGGTCGCTTTATAATCTGTATTATATGTTCGCCACGCGGCGCATCCGCACGCGCAGGCTCAGCCAGTCGAACGAAACGATCCAGCTCGTGCTGAACCAGTATGACGACGAGGGTAGCGACTGGCTCTACGAGATCGATTCCGCCTATCGCATCGGCAAACCCTCCCCTCATTTCTGCAGCGCCTGCGGGCTCACCGCCACCGATCTGGAAGGCATGTCGCTGCTCAAACTGATCGGCGACACCGCAGAGGCCGGCGACCTGCATAATCTATTCGAGGAAGGCCGGGCGTTCCGCAACGTCGTCGTCCCCGTCAGGGTTGCCGGCGCCGAGCGATGGTGGTCGCTGAACGGCCGCCCGGTGGACCGATCGCATGGCGAAGAGCGCGGTTGGCGTGGTTTCATCGCGGACATTACCGCTGCGAAGCAAGCCGAGGCAAAAGTCGCCTTCATGGCGCATTACGACGTCCTGACCCAATTGCCGAACCGGACGCTGTTCAACGCCACCCTCGAGCGCGCGTTCCACCGCAATGCCCGCGAGGGAACCATCGGACTGCTCTATATCGACCTCGACCATTTCAAGGCCATCAATGACGGGCACGGCCATGATGTCGGCGATCAGGTGCTGATCGAGGTCGCACGCCGGCTCGAAGATGTGGTTCGGCCGCGCGACATGATTGCCCGGCTGGGCGGCGATGAGTTCGTTATCCTGATGACCGATCTCGATACCGCCACCGCGGGCCTCGCCGTTGCCGAACGCGCGTTGGCCGCGATCGGCAACGCCATCGAGATCAACGACCAGGCCATGCCGATCGGCGCCTCGATCGGTGCGGCTTTCGCACCGCATGACGGCAAGACCGGCGACGAACTTCTGCGCGCCGCCGACCTTGCCATGTATGATGCCAAGTCGCGCGGACGGCGTGGCATCTCGGTGTTCGACGCCGAGATGCAGGTGCAAATGCAAGAGCGCCGCTCGCTCGAACTCGACTTGCGCGTCGCCATCGGACGCGGCGAACTTGAACTCCAGTATCAACCGCTGTTCGACATCGTCGCCGGGACCACAGCGGGATATGAGGCCCTGCTCCGCTGGAATCACCCCTCACGCGGGCTCATCTCGCCCGATAATTTTATCCCCATCGCCGAGGAAACCGGAGCCATAGTCGAGATCGGCGAATGGGTCATCCGCACGGCGCTCGCTGAAGCCGCGACCTGGCCCGAGGATATTACCGTCGCGGTCAACATGTCGCCCGCCCAGATGAAGGACGGCAACATCCTGTCGGTTGTGGTGAATGCGCTGGCGGCGAGCGGCGTTGAACCGCGCCGACTGGAACTCGAGATTACCGAAAACCTGCTGATGCAGGATTCGCCAGAAGTACTGGCAACGCTGCACAAGCTGCGGAGCATCGGGGTGCGCATTGCGCTCGACGATTTCGGCACCGGTTATTCCTCGCTCAATTATCTGCGCAGCTTCCCGTTCGACAAGATCAAGATCGACCGCTGCTTCGTCAGCGAGTTGGCTGACCGCGAGGACTGCCAGGCGATTGTCCGCTCGGTGATCGCCCTGGCCAAGGAACTCAACATGACGACGACGGCCGAGGGTGTGGAATATAGCAACCAGCTCGAAGCGCTACGCCGCGACGGCTGCACCCAGGCACAGGGTTTCCTGTACAGCCGCGCCCAGCCGGCCAGCGCGTTGCGATTTGAGCCCGCGGGCAATGGCAAGAAGGCAGTGAAAGCGCGCCGGCCTGCCGCCTAGAGCATCGTGCCAAAAAGTGGGTACCGGTTTTTGGCGATAAACGATGCGGCAACAAAAGCTTAGAGCGGGCGCGTGATTCGCATATTACGCTGCCCGCGCTAAAGCGCCGTGGTCACATGCTCGCCCTGGATGTCGGCACGCACGTCCATCCCCAGCGCCATCTTGGCTCGGGTGAGCAAGTCCATCGCGCTGGCCCAGATGGTGGCGTCGCCCAGATCCATGCGCAGCATCACCAGATTGGGATCTTCCTTACCGCCAGGGAACCAGGCCTCGACCCGTTCCGACCACTGCTTATCCAGGCGCGCGCGGCTGGTTTCGCGGACGAGCGTACCGTGAAAACGCGCAAACAGATCGTGACTTACCGCCGAATAGGTCGCGGTTGCGGCGCCCAGTGCAGCGAGGCGGTTCTGCGTGTTGGTGAAAAACCAGATCGCGCTGTCAGCATCTTTGTCGAGCTGCGCCGTCATCGGCGCGGGGCTTTCCGAATCGCTATCGAGCTGAAGCATGACGAAGGCGGACCGCTCCATTTCCTTCCAGAATCGAGCCTTGAGTTCGTCGGGGTTTCCTTCGGTATACATGATCGGACTCGCTTTTGGGGGGCGCCGGAATAATTTCCTGAACTACGACCATGAAACGCGGGCAGCGGCCTCGGGTTCCACATCCACTCGCGCCAAGGCGACCCGCCGCAGAGAGATAATCAAGACTTGCGGGTGGCGCCGGGCTGGCGGAAAGCGATGCAGCGATCGGCCATTACGATTCTTCGTAGAAATGCCGGCGCCGAGAGGAGAGGGCGATGCTGACGGTTCATCATCTGGGGATTTCGCAATCGGAGCGGATCGTCTGGCTCTGCGAGGAGCTGGACGTCCCCTATTCGCTGATCCGTTACGAACGCGAGGCGACCATGGCCGCGCCACCTGCCTATAAGGCGCTCCATCCCCTTGGTACCGCTCCGATCATCAGCGACGGCGCGCTGGTGCTGGCCGAGACCGGGGCAATCGTCGAATATATCGCGCGACGCTACGGCGGGGGCGCGCTGATCCTCGGGCCGGACCATCCCGACTTCGCCAACTACCTGTTCTGGTTTCATTACGCGAACGGCTCGATGGTGCCGGCCTTCATGATGGACGTAACCGCCCGGCGACTGGGTGCAGAACCGGCGAGTTCGCGCAGCGATATCGGCTTCGCGCTGGTCGAGGAACGGCTGGGTGAAGCGCCATGGTTCGCCGGCGACGAGTTCACTGCTGCGGACATCATGATGGTGTTTCCGCTGACCAGGGCGCGCGTCGTTTCAAACCGCGATCTCACCGATTTTCCCAACCTGCGGGCCTATCTCCAGCGCCTCGGCGCGCGCCCGGCCTATCAGGCGGCAATGGCCAAAGCCGAGCCCGACCAGCCGCCCTTGCTGATCTGATTTCGCTCTAAGTTTTTGCTATCGCATCGTTTAAGCGAAAAACCGGCACCCACTTTTTCGCACGATGCTCTAAACGATCGGCAACCGCAATTCCGCTGTCAGCCCAACACGGCTGCCATCGCCAGCATAGCGGTTAGCGAGGCGCAGGGTGCCGCCGTGTTGTTCGGCGATGGCGAGGGCGAGGGTCAGCCCCAGCCCGGCGCCGCCGGTTTCGGTGTTGCGCGAGGGGTCGCCGCGGGTGAAGGGTTCGAGCATACGGGCAATGTCGGCTTCGGCGATGCCGGGGCCGTGATCGTCGATCCGGATCACCGCCCAGTTCCGCGAACCGTCCTTGCTGCCGTCACCGCCAGCGGTCGTTTCGCGCGCCAGGGATACTTCGGCATCCTGGCCATAGCGCAGCGCATTACTGATCAGATTGCGCAATGCCCGGCGCAGCCAGGTGGCGCGGAGCGAGACGACGATGCGCGGCATATCGCTCAGCTGCACCGGATCGCCCATGTCCTCATACTCTTCCACCACCGAGGCGACGAGTGCCGACAATTCGCTCGGCTCGCGGGGGTCGCTGGGCCGACCGACCCGGGCCAGCGACAGAATATCGTCGAGCGAACGGACGATATCCTCGATCGTCGCTGCCATCCGACCGCGCTCGACATCGTCCTCGACCGATTCGATCCGCACCCGCAACGCCGCGAGCGGGGTTTTCAAATCGTGGCCGATGGCGCCCAGCATGACGTCCTTTTCATCGAGCAGCGTGATCACGCGTGCTTCCATGGCATTATGCGCTTGTATCAGGCGGCGCAGATCGTCGGGTCCGCTAGGCTGCAGCCCACCATCAGGATCGCGGGTTTCGGCAAAATGCTCCAGGCGCGCGGTCAGCGCCGCCAGCGGACGGGTGATCCGGCGAAGAATCAGCGCCGCCGCGCCCACCAGCAGGGCATAAGTCACCAGCGTCTGGATCAACAACGGCGACAACAGATTGCCCTGGTCGAGCGGCTCCATCACCCGCGCGATACGCCACGGGCCATGCGGATCGAGTTGCAGCGCGGCGATCAGGACGTGGCCGGGCGGCGGCGGATGATGCGCGAACATCTGCTCGCGCTGAGCGATATGAGCCTGGGCGACCGGGTCGGCGGAAAACGGCCGGTCGACGACGATGAGATTGGCGAGATTGACCGCTTGATCCTGAAAGACCTGACGCAGATCCTGCTCGACCTGGTTCATCCGCCGGTCCTGCGTGATCGGGGCGAATTGATTGACCAGCTCGGTCCGGTGGAATCCCCAATCCACCGATGGCTGAGCATGATCATGCATTTGCCCATGATCGAGAAGCGGACCATGATCGAAGGGAGGGCCGTGATTGAACGCAACCAGCGGCGCGGCCAGCGCCTCATCGGCAGCGAGCCCATGACCTGGCGCCAGCAGCGCAAAGTCGCTGGGGTGATGCGCCGGGCCGAACAAGCGCATCGCGACCATATGCACCAGCCCCTCCTCCTGACGGGCGGCCTGGGCGCGATATAGCAACACAGCGCTGATCGCCTGGGCCAGCAGCAGCGCCACCGCCAGCGCCAGCAGCACTTGCCCTTGCAGGCTGCTGGGCCACAAACGAGAGCGGGCGGACCGTATGGGCGATGTCATTCCGGGGATATGCGGGCTGTCATTCTGCGGCCGGGCATTCTGCGGGCGGTCATTCTGGCGTACCCGGCACCCGGCGAACATCGGCGGCCAGCATATAGCCCCCGCCCCACACCGTCTGGATCATTTGCGGATTACGGCTGTCGATCTCGACCTTGCGGCGCAAGCGGCTGACCTGATTATCCACGGCGCGGTCGAACAGATGGGCTTCGCGACCCTGCACCATGTCGAGCAGCCGGTCGCGGTCGAGCACCTGGCGCGGATGCTCGAGAAACGCCATCAGCAGCCGGAACTCCACCGAGGAAATTGCCACGACGGCGCCATCAGGCGCGGTCAGCCGGCGTTTGAGGGGGTCGAGGCGCCAGCCTTCGAACTGGAAATCCTCATCCGACGAAGTTTCGGAAGGGCCCCGCGCGGTGCGGCGCAGCACGCTGCGGATGCGGGCGACCAACTCGCGTGGCTCGAACGGCTTGACGACATAATCGTCCGCACCAATTTCCAGCCCGACGATGCGATCGGTGGCTTCGCCGCGGGCCGTCAGGAAGATCGTGGGAATCGCCCGGGTTTCGACGAGATGGCGGCAGAGCGACAGCCCGTCTTCACCCGGCATCATTATGTCGAGCAGCACCAGGTCGGGCGCTTCCTCTCCCAGCATCTGGCGGGCCTCGGCAGCGCCCGAAGCTTCGCGCACGACAAACCCCTGCCGGCCGAGATAAGCGGCCAGCGGTTCGCGCAGGCTGATCTCATCATCGACGAGCAGGAGGCTGGTGAGGGCGGCTTCCGTCATGGGCGAAGCTTGCACACCGATCAATGCGCCGGCGGCGCGGGCGGTTGCTGGCCGGGCCCGCCCTCATCCTGCCCGTGATGCTCTTGCCATCTGGCGCGCATCTTCTCGTGCAAGGCCTGCATGGCGGCGCGATGTTCCTCGGGGGTCTCGATGCCGTCATGATTGGTGTCCGCCTCGTCGAACAGCGACAGCGCCGCGCGCACGAAAGCATCGCGGGTGACGAAACCGGCATGATTGGGGTCGGCGCGATGCAGGATGAGCATCACCAGGCCGTGCATTTCGTGATGGCCTTCGCCCCAATGGCCCATGTGGCCGCCGGGATGATCGCCGCTTATGCCCGGATGGTCGGGGCCAGCCGGATGGTCCGGGCCAGGATGCTCGGCGCCGTGATCATGGCCCCGCATGTGCTCATGCGCAGCGGCAAACTCCTCACGCGAGATCTTGCCATCATGATTGGTATCGAGCCGGTCGAATATTTCGTTAATCCGCTGGCTGTCCCGCGCCGCGCGATCGGCCTCGTCAAGCTTGCCGTCATGGTTGACATCGAGCTTGTCGAACAGGTGCTCGGCCCGTGCCTGTGCTTCCGCCCGCGTCAGGTTCTGGCCAGCCTCATGCTGTTCCTGCGCGCCAGCCGTGCCAAAAGCGGTACCTGCGACCACTAGCACCGCCGCCGAAATTCCCAAGGTCAACCGCTTCATCGAGCTATCCTTATTCCCTGATCCCGATCTCGCGAGAGATTGCCCATCTCGCGAAAATTTGAAGGCCGCGCCGCGCTGTAGGATTTGGGGGGGACAGGGGATCCGCACTTCACAACGCGGCCTTCGCTGTCCCCTCTATGCACCGGCTGTCGCGGGATTATGCCGGATCATCGGAGTTTTGTCGCCATTTGTCGCGCCAATACCGTGGCATCGACGCCGATTCAAACGAGCATCAAGCGCTCAGGACGCGGGCGGAATGCAGAAGGTATTCATCTTGTTGCCGTCAGGGTCGCGAAAATAGGCGGCGTAAAAGCCGTTCGCCCGTAGCCCCGGAGGACCTTCGCAACTGCCGCCATGCGCCAGGGCGGCAGCATGGACCCGCTGCACCTGGTCTTCATTGGCCGCCATCAACGCGAACATCGTGCCATTGCCGCGATTGGCCGGCGCCCCGTCATAGGGATAAGTAATGCCCAGGCTGGGGCCACCCTCGGCGAAACCCCAGCCGATCGCCGTGTCGCGGTCGAAGGTCCGCGATCCGCCGAACTCGGCCATGATCGCATCGTAAAAACGCGCGCCTCGGGCAAGGTCAGTGGTTCCAAAGGTGACGTGGGCAATCGGCATTTTAAGCTCTCCATTTATATTTTTTCTGGCGAAAACACATGGTTATTTAAAGGAGACTCTGGGGCCAGCGGCCCCAGACCCCGTTTCGTCTTCCGACGAGACGACCGGTAGTCGGCGCCGTTTCAGGCGATCCCGGCGTCGGAAGCCGGCAGGGGAGCACACTGCGCAACGAGCCACTCCAGCGCCGCGCCCTCGAGCCGGGACGCCAGGATCTCCCGCGCCCGGGCGTGATAGCTGTTCCACCACTCCCGCTCGTCGCTGGAAAGCAGCGCCGTATCGACTAGCCGGCGATCGATCGGTACATGCGTCAGCGTCTCGAAACCGAGAAATTCGCCCTCGGCGCCCGGCAGCACGCGCGGCTCGACCAATTGCAGGTTTTCGATGCGGATGCCGTAAGCGCCGGTCTTGTAGTAGCCTGGCTCGTTGGACAGGATCATGCCGGGCAGCAGCTCCTGGCCAGTGCCGGCCTGCCCGCCGCTGCTGCGGGCGATGCGCTGCGGGCCCTCGTGAACGGCCAGGAAGCTGCCCACCCCATGCCCGGTGCCATGCGCGTAATCGAGGCCCTGCGCCCACAAAAACTGCCTGGCCAGCGTGTCGAGCTGGCTACCATTGGTACCTTTGGGAAACACCGCGCGCGCCAGAGCGATATGGCCCTTGAGTACGCGGGTGAAGCGGTCCTTGAGTTCGGCATCGGGTTCCGCACCCTCGATCCAGACGGTGCGGGTGATATCGGTGGTGCCATCGGGATATTGCCCACCCGAATCGACCAGATAAACGCTGCCGGGCACTAGCGGCGCGTTGGTTTCCTCGCTCACCCGGTAATGGACAATGGCGCCATTCGCGCCCGCGCCCGAGATGGTGTCGAACGACAAGTCGCGCAGATCGCCGGTATCGCGACGAAACTGGTGGAGGCGCTCGGCGGCGGTGATCTCGTCGATCCCGCCTTGCGGCGCTGCAACCGAAAGCCAGTGGAGAAACCGCACCACCGCCGCGCCGTCACGGGCCTGGGCGGCGCGCTGCCCGGCCTGCTCAGCGGCATTCTTGCAGGCTTTGGCGAGGACCGTGGGGTCGCGGGCCTCGGTCACTTGCGCGCCAGCAGCGTTCAATGCAGCGAAGATGGCCTGGACGCAGCTGTCGGGGTCGGCGCTGACCCGCTTCCCAGCCAGTTGCGCCAAAGCGGGTGCGAAGCCATCGTGAGGAGCGATGCGGACGGCATTGCCGAGATGCGCGCGCAGTTCGGGGGTGACTTTCTCGGGCGCGATGAACAGCGTCGCGGTACCGTCAGCTTCTGCGATGACATAGGACAGCGCGACCGGGGTGCGGGAGACATCCGCTCCGCGAATATTCAGCAGCCACGCCACCGAATCGAGCGCGGCGATCACCACGGCATCGAGCTGGCGTTCGCTCAGCCAGGCGGACAGAGCCTCCCGCTTCGCCTGGCTGGATTCGCCGGCCAACTCGTCGTTCTGGATAAAGGCAGGCGCCAGCGAGGGGGCCGGGCGGTCGGCCCACACTGCATCCAGCGGATTGCTGTCTACGGGCACCAGTGCCGCGCCGCGTTCGGCCAGCGCTTTGGCGGTAGCCGTGACCCAGGGTTTGCCGTGCAGCCAGGGGTCGTAGCCGATGCGCGCGCCGGCACTGGCCCGCGTGCCCAACCATTGCGCCGGGCTGGTTTGCGGCACGCTTTCATACTCGTAGAACCGCCCATCGACTTGATCGCGCACTTGCAGCGTGTAGCGGCCATCGACGAAAATCGCGGCGCTATCGGCCAGCACCACCGCCGTCCCCGCCGAACCGGCAAAGCCGGTCAGCCATTCGAGGCGCTGGGCATAGCCGCCGACATATTCGCTCATATGCTCGTCGGAAATCGGGATGACGAAGCCGTCAAGCCCGCGCGCCTTCAATTCATCACGCAGGGCTTTGATTCGGGCTTCATGCGTGTGCATCAACATGGCGACTGGTCCGGGTTGTGGGCATGGCGGCTCATCATAGAGCATGATGACAAAAAGTGGGCACCGGTTTTTGTCTATCAATCATGCGATAACAAAAATAAGGCCAGGCGATGACAGATGCCACCCTCACGACCGTAGCGCCGAGCGCACCTCCCGTCGCTGCCAAGCGGCCCAGTAGCGTTACCCATCACGGCATTACCGTCACTGACGATTACGCCTGGCTACGCGATCCATCCTACCCCGAAGTGACCGATGCCACGGTACTGGCGCATCTCGAGGCCGAAAACGCCTGGTTCGAAGCGCGCATGGCAGCGCAGCAACCGGTCATCGAGAAGCTGTTCACTGAAATGCGCGGGCGCATCAAGGAAGCCGACAAATCGGTGCCGCAGAAGGATGGCGATTGGCTTTACTGGATCGAATATGAGGAAGGCGCCGAATACAAGAAATGGTGGCGCCGCCCGGTCGGTGCGTCCGATGACGGCAGCGCCGACGAACTGATCCTCGATGAAACCACGCTGGCCGAAGGGTTGGACTATTTCCAGCTGGGCGCGATCTCGGTGAGCAAGGACGGGCGTTTGCTCGCCTGGGCGGTGGACGACAACGGCTCGGAGCGCTTCACCGCGCGGGTCAAGGTGATCGCTACCGGCGAAGTGCTGCCTGACGAAATCCCCGGCACGCTGTCGGCACTGGTCTGGGTCGCGGGCGACAAGGCATTGGTCTACAGCCTCGCCAACGAGAACTGGCGGACCGACAATGCCCGGCTGCATTGGCTCGGGCAGCCGCTGGCCAGCGATGTCGAACTCTATCATGAGGATGACGAGGGCTTTCGCGTCGGCTCGTCGCTATCGGCCAACGAGCAATGGCTGATAATCGGCGCGAGCGATCACGAAACCAGCGAAGTGCGACTGATCCCCACCGACAATCCGCTGGCGCCGCCGGTGCTGATCCGTGCGCGCCAGCCGGGCGTGGAATACGATGTCGATGAGCGCGATGGCACGCTGTTCATCCATGCCAACGACACGCATGAGAATTTTCGCCTGGCCACGGCGCCGCTGTCCGCGCCGGGCGAATGGACCACGCTGATCGAAGGGTCGGACGAATTCTACCTCACCGGGTTCGATCTGTTCCGCGATTTCTATGTGATCGAAGGGCGCGAGCGCGGGCTCGATCATATCGAGATCCGCTATTATGATGATCCCACAAAAATCGAGCCGATCCGCTTTCCCGAAGCCAGCTACGAAGCTTCCGTGGCCGACAACCCGGAGTGGGCAACCGACAAGCTGCGGCTCTCGTATGAAAGCATGGTCAGCCCGGCCACGGTCTACGATTACCACCTCGGCGAGCAGCGGCTAGAGGTGCTCAAGGTGCAGGAAATCCCCGCGGGCTACGACGCCACGCTATACACCACAGAGCGGCTGGAGATCGCTGCGCGCGATGGCACGCTGGTGCCGGTCAGCGTGGTCATGCGCAAGGATCGCGATACCTTAGGCGCAGCCGGCGCGCTGCATCTTTACGGCTACGGCGCTTATGGCATCGCCATTTCGCCTGGCTTTTCCACCGCCCGCCTCAGCCTGGTCGATCGCGGCTTTGCTTATGCCATCGCCCATGTCCGCGGCGGCGACGATCTCGGTCGCGCCTGGTACAAGGCCGGCAAGCGTGAAGCCCGCCTGAACACTTTCAACGATTTCGTCGATGTAGCCCAGGCCCTGATCGCTCGCGGGCTGACCGCGCCGGGGCGGATCAGCATCGCCGGCGGTTCGGCCGGCGGCGAATTGATGGGCGCGGTGATCAATTCCGATCCGGGCCTGTGGGGCGCGGTCGTCGCGCAAGTGCCTTTCGTCGATGTGCTGGCGACGATGCTCGACGAGAGCCTGCCGCTCACCCCCGGCGAATGGCCCGAATGGGGCAATCCGATCGAAGACCGCGCCGCCTTCGAGCTGATCCGCAGCTATTCGCCTTACGATAATGTCACGGCCCAAGCCTACCCGCCACTGATGGTCACCGCCGGGCTCAACGATCCGCGCGTGACCTATTGGGAACCGGCAAAGTGGGTCGCCAAGCTGCGCGAGCTGAAGGTCGACCACCATGAGCTAATTTTCAAAACCCACATGGGCGCAGGCCACGGCGGCAAGTCAGGACGTTTTGAATCCTTGCGCGAAACCGCCGAGGAATTCGCCTTCATCCTGTGGCAATTGGACGTGAAGCCATAACAAGGGCGATTATTCCCCCTTGCTCTCACCCCTTCAGGGGAGAGATACGTAGGCTTGGCAGCGTGCTGCCTAGCCGAAGTTGAGAGGGGCACTTTCCGCCCAGCTCCCCCTCTCCCAACCCTCTCCCCTAAAGGCGAGGGCAAAAGCGACAGGCGCTTCGCCATGAGCAACCGCTTCACCCGCAGCTTCACCGCCTTGGCCGAACACATCGACGTCATGGGCCACGTCAACAACACCGTCTGGCTGCAATGGGTGCAGGACATCGCCACCGCCCATTGGCAAAGCGTCGCCCCGCCCGCGCATCAAGCCGCCTATGCCTGGGTAGTGACGCGCCACGAAATCGACTATCGCGGCAATATCGCTGAAGGCGACACGGTGGAAGCGGAAACCTGGATCCCCGGCCCGGCCAAAGGCGCGCGGTTCGAGCGCTGCGTCAGCTTTCGCGATCATACCGGGCGAGTGATCGTCGAGGCGCGAACGAGTTGGGCGATGATTGATCTGGCAACACGGAGGCTGATGCGGGTGCCGGATGAAGTCTCGGCGCCGTTTTTGCAGGAGTAAAATGGAGGTGAAGGGAATCGCAACCCTCTTCTAACAGACTGAAATTAAATGAAATGCTGCACTGCAGCAAAAATTAAGGCCCCGCACCGTGGCCCCACTCCCTTTCCGTAAATCGGGTTTGAAGCATAA
>JAMFSI010000003.1 GCA_026225215.1 Sphingomonas palustris
GATAGCCCTGCCGCTGAAGCGGCCGCACGCACGTGATCTTCGCCATGGAGATGCCGGCGTTTCTCCGTCAGCGTGACACCGCCCTCCTCGCGCTTTTCGACGGTGCCGGCATAAAGACTACCGGGCGGCAAGCGGGCCGCAGCCGCCGCGAAGATCGGCTTCAGATCGCCGATATAGTTCAGCACATCGACCGCCGCGATCAGGTCCCAGTTTCGCGTCGAAGTTTCGAGAAACGTCTGTACCTCCCCAACAACAAGCGCGCCATAAATGCCGCGCACCTTTGCCTTGGCGATCATCAGCGGCGAGAGGTCGACGCCATCGAGCGTCTTGGCGAACGGCAGTAGCGCGACACCGGAAAGCCCTGTCCCGCACCCGAGATCGAGTGTATCGGCGTTATCCACCCGGCATCGCGCCAGCAGCGCCGCCACGGCCTGCGGTGCGCGATATTTCAGCGTGCCGGTCAGATCGCTGTCGAAGCGGTCGGCATACTGATCGAACAGGGTGCGGATATAATCGGCTGTCAGAGCATCCGGCCTGTCGAGCGCAGCCAGCCCGTCAACCGCAACATCGTTATCCGGATCGATAGACAGCACGCGCTCGAACCACGATTTCGCACGGGTTGCGTCGCCGAGTTGCGCCCACAATCGCCCAAGATCGAGCAATGCCGATACTAGGTAAGGATCGACCCGCAGCGCCCGTTGATGCAGGTCGATGGCGCCCGGCAAATCGCCGGAAGCCTCCAACAGGACAGCGAGCGAGCGCATCGCATCGCTGTCCTGGGGCGAAATCAGCAGGCGTTCGCGCAGGCTTTCGACCGTCTCGGGCCGTTCCGGCATTGCGAAGAAGTCATTTTCCACTGTAAGCCGCGTCTCGTTTCGATCATGAAATCACAATGAACTATCGCCACGCATACCACGCCGGCAATCACGGCGACGTGCTGAAGCACGCCATACTGACCGCCATCATTGCGCGTCTGCATGAAAAACCGACGCCGGTATTCATTCTGGATACCCATGCCGGGATCGGAACATACGACCTGACCGGCATCGAGGCCGGCAAAACCGGCGAGTGGGAAGACGGGATCGGACCCGTCCTCGCCGCCGATCCGCCTGCCCTGCAAGACTATCTGGCGCTGGTTCGCGACCTTAATCCTTTGGATACGCTTGCGACCTATCCCGGCTCCCCGGCAATTGCGGCGGCTCTCATGCGCGCGACCGACCGGCTGGTGCTGTCTGAACTTCATCCGGATGACGCAAGGATGCTGCGCCGCTGGGCTTATGGCAAACCGGGCGTGGCCGTGCATCAGCGCGATGCCTATGAAGCCCTGAAAGCCTTCCTGCCGCCCCGCGAAGCACGTGGTCTTGTGCTGGTCGACCCGCCCTATGAAGTGACCGATGAATTCGAGCGGCTGGCAAAGGCGGTCGCGGCAGCGACTAAACGTTGGCCCGGCGGGCGCTGGATGATCTGGCATCCGATCAAGGAGCGCGCACCGGTCTGGCGGCTGGAGGAAGCCCTGTTAGCCGATGCAGCGGGAAGCATCCTGTCCGTAGAACTGATGATCCGCCCGGTGGACGGCGTTTCCCTGGCCGGCAGCGGGATCATCCTGATCAATCCACCGTTCGGGCTGGAGGATTGGCTGGCCGAAGCCTTGCCCCAGATCCAGGCTGCGGTCGCCCCCGAACATGGGAGCCATGCAGTCCGGTGGCTGCGCCAATCCTAAGGCGGGTATGTTACGCTCAGACCCATGAGCCATTCGTCCCAAGCTGCCGAACTTGATTATCCCTTCGCTGAACCGCCCGCGCACGACAGCTATATCGAGGTCGCGCCAGGCGTCCGATGGCTGCGCTTTCCCCTGCCCTTCGCGCTCAACCACCTCAATATCTCTCTGATCGACGACGGCGACAGCTGGGTGCAGGTCGATAC
>JAMFSI010000135.1 GCA_026225215.1 Sphingomonas palustris
CGCCAAAATCAAGGAATTCCGGGGAATCGCAACCCGTTACGACAAAACTGACCAGAGCTTCCGCGCCAATCTCAACCTCGCCGCAACAATCATCGCATGCCGCTAAATGTCCACGGGCCTTAGGCCTATCGCGACTCCGCGCAGCACACCCCCTCCGTCTCGCTACGCGAGCCACCTCCCCCGCTGGGGGAGGATTTATCAGCGCTCTATCTTAAAGCGGTGACCAGGGCTTGGGCTCGGCTTCTTCGCGCTCGCCTTGCGGGCGCTCGGTCGCCGTGGCTGCGGGCAGGCGTTCGATCACCGCGTCGAGCAATTTATCCATGCCCTTGCCCGTCGCACCGGAGATAGCGAAGACCTTTTTCGCACCCGCCGCCTTCAACTCCTTGGTGAAGGCCTTGACCAATTCGCTGTCGACCAGATCGATCTTGTTCAGCGCGATCAGTCGGGGTTTGTCTTCCAGTCCACCGCCATAGGCTTCGAGCTCTTCCTCGATGATTTCCATGGCCTCGGCCGGATCGGTGCCATTCACGTCGATTAAATGGATCAGCACCCGGCAGCGTTCGATATGGCCGAGAAAGCGATCGCCGATACCCGCGCCTTCGGCGGCGCCCGCGATCAACCCCGGAATGTCGGCCAGCACGAATTCGCGGTTCTTGTGATAGACCACGCCCAGCTGCGGGCGCAGCGTGGTGAAGGGATAATCGCCGACCTTGGCCTTGGTGTTGGAAATCTGGTTGATGAAGGTCGATTTGCCGGCATTCGGCAGCCCGACCAGCCCGACATCGGCGAGCAGCTTTAGCCGCAGCCAGACATAGCATTCCTCGCTCGGCCAACCCGGCCCGTGCTGGCGCGGGGCGCGATTGGTGCTGGTCTTGTAGCTGGCATTGCCGCGCCCGCCATCGCCGCCGCGCAGCAGCAGCACGCGCTGGCCCGCTTCGGTCAGATCGGCCAGCACGGTTTCCTGGTCATCGTCGAGCACCTGCGTACCCACCGGCACCTTGACCACCAGATCATCGCCGCCGCCGCCGGTGCGGTTCTTGCCGGCGCCGCCAAAGCCGCGCTGGGCTTTGAAATGCTGGGCATAGCGGAAATCGATCAGGGTATTGAGACCGGGCACCGCTTCGAAAATAATATCGCCGCCCTTGCCGCCGTCGCCACCATCCGGGCCGCCGTATTCGACATATTTCTCGCGCCGGAAACTGACCGCTCCGGGGCCACCTGCGCCTGAGCGGAGGTAAATCTTGGCTTGGTCGAGAAAATGCATGATCGGAACTTTTTGGGCGAGGGATTGGGGGTGTGGTGGATCGCGGCGTCGCGGACGGCGTTCGACCGAAGCGCCGCTTAGGCCAAATCAGCCGAATCGGCAAGGCCAGCCGGGTGAACCGAAGATGTGTGTGGATTTGGCTCAGGCGGGAGCGAGAAATGCTGATTTCGAGAACCGGAGCGCAGCGGCCTTATTGGCCGTGAGCACCGGAAGCGCAGAAAGCGGCGTTTCGCAGCCCCGCCTGGGGCAAATACACGCACATCGGGCACTTGGTGGAGCCGAGGGGGATCGAACCCCTGACCTCGTCATTGCGAACGACGCGCTCTCCCAGCTGAGCTACGGCCCCGTTCCAGTGCAGACGCGGAACGGCAAGCAGCGCCGCTCCACGGGAGCGGGCCTCTTAGCGAAGAGGCCCCACGCTTGAAAGGGCAAAATGCACCCTTCCCGCATCAGTGCGAGACATTGCCGCCCGGATTGGCGGGATCGGCTAATGGGGGCGGAGCAGCAATCAGCCCAGCCGTCGGTGCGGCCGCGGGATCGGGCCTGACCCCGTAACGCGCTTGCCAGTCCGCCAGATCGGCCTGGTACTGCGCATAATGCCGATAAAACTCATCGAAGACGATTTCGACATTGGGCAGGCTGCGCTGCGAAAAATCCGGCAATTCTGTGGGTTTCACGGTGGCGGCGTCGTGGCTCACCGCTTCGACCGCCTTGCAGAATTCATCGAGCGTCGGCGGCAAGGCGAAATGATTATAGACCTGAGTCATGAAGGCTTCGCGGTTCGTCACGAAACCGCTGCCATATTGCGCCCGAAACTCGGCATCGACTTTGCGATTGGCCGTCGACAACGGCTTTTTGAAACTCTTGAGAAAATCGCGATATGCGGGCGCGATGTCCGGGAATGTGGTCTGGCTGCAATCGAGCGCCGCGACGTTGAAGGCCGAGCGCAGATTCCAGATCGTCTGCGCCGGGGAAATATTGCGGTCTACACTGGCCCGCAGACCATCGGCGCCGACTGGCGGCACCGGAATATTGGCCGAAGCTCCGCCCGGCGGCAGCGGGCGCGCCGGGATCGGTGCGGGTGGAGGGGGCGGCGGCGGGGGTGGCGGGGGTGGCGGAGGCGGACTGCTGCAGGCGGCCAAACCGGCCAATGCGGCGACGCATGCCGCCTTACCTATCCGATTAATGCCGCCACGATTGATCCAACGGTGCAGTGCAGTCATTGTGCGCGAACCCTTCAACTGGCGAGGGGGGCACGCCGAAGAGCCAAGCCGCCTGCCCTCACCGCAATCGCGCTTCCGTATAGATACGCGGCGAATATGGAAATGCCCGGAGCGCTATTTTGCACTCCGGGCACGATAAAACCCAATCACTCAGCGACGATTGCCCATGAACCTCAGCAGGAACATGAACATATTGATGAAATCGAGGTACAGGCTGAGCGCACCCATGATCACCACCTTGCCGACATAGTCGGTGCCGGCAACCTGGCGGTACATCAGCTTGAGCTTCTGCGTATCCCAGGCAGTCAGCCCGGCAAAGATCAGCACGCCGAGCACCGAAATCGCCAGGCCCAGCCCCGGCATCGGGAAGAATGCGTTGATCAACATGGCGATGATGAGGCCGAACAGCCCCATCGTCATGAACGCGCCCATCGCCGACAGATCACGCTTGGTGGTATAGCCCACCAGGCTCAGCCCGGCGAAGGCACCGGCGGTGGCGAAGAAGGTCGAGGCGATCGAAGCGCCGGTGTAGACGAAAAAGATCGACGACAGCGACAAGCCCATCGCCACGCAAAATGCCCAGAACAAGGCCTGCAGCGTCGTCACCCGCATACGGCTCTGGCCAAAGCTCATCGCCATGACGAAACCCAGCGGCGCCAGCGCGACCAGCCAGCGTAGCGGGGTACCGAATACCGCCGCCGCCATGCCCGAGCGTGCGAACAGCATCGCGACCACCCCGGACAGCAGGATGCCCGAGGCCATGTAATTGTAAATCGACAGCATGTAGCGACGCAGGCCCGCATCTACGCTCGCGGCGCGGTCGCCCGCTGCGCCGATACCCGAAGACGCGCCAAAGCCCGTCTGCGAGGGCTGGGGGTCATTCCAAATGGCCATCTACCAAACTCCTGTTCTGCTCGACCGCGCTGGCCGGGCAGTGCCGTATATATCGTGCCGATGCCGCCGATTTTCAAGCGAAACCGAGACGCGGTGGTGGTGTGACGATTCGTAAAATTTCCGTGCCGTTTTCACCATCCCACACAAGTCTATGGAACGGAGATTGTTGCGACAGCCTTAACCGCGCGCGGCTGCGGCCATTTCCGCACCGCGATCCCGCGCTGCCTGCAAAGTCGCGGCGACCAGAAGCCCAAGCGCATCACCCTCATCCAGCACTTTGAGGCCCGCTTCGGTCGTGCCGCCGGGGCTGGCGACCTTGCGAGCGAGATCCCCAGGCTCATCGGGCGATGCGCCAGCCAGCGCCGCCGCGCCCTCCACCATCGCCAGCGCCAGGCGACCGGCCTGGTCTCGCGGCAGGCCCAGCCGGGCCCCACCCTCGGCCAATGCGGCGATAAAACGATAAACGAAGGCCGGCCCCGACCCCACCAGCGCAGTGACGGCATCGAACAGGCCTTCGTCCGCCAGCCATTCGGGGCTGCCCAGCGGCGCCATCAGCGCCGTGACTGCTTCGCGCTGCGTAGCGTTTACCCCCTGTCCGACCAGCGCCACCGGCGATTTGCCGATCGCTGCGGCAAGATTGGGCATGATCCGCACCACCGCGCCCGCTTGCGGCAGTCGCGTGGCCAGACTCGCCAGTTCGACACCCGCCAGGATCGACAGCACCACCGTGTCCGGCCCGGCCAGCGCCGCCAGCGATGGCGCTGCCGTGTTGAATTGCTGGGGCTTGATGCCCAGGAGAATGGCGCCCCAGTTCCCTGCTGCCGGCGGTTCGCGAAGCAATTCCACACCTTCAGGCGCTTGCTTGAGGACCGGATCGATTACCGTGAAGCGCTCGGGAGGAATCCCCGCAGCCAGCCAACCGGCCAGCATGGAGCCGCCCATATTGCCACAACCGACCATCAATAGACGAGCCGGCCACGCGGGGATGGCTATTTCGCGGCCGACCATTTCAAGCCTCGCCGGCTGCATCGACCAGCGCGCTGGCCAGCGCCTCGACCGGACTCTTGTCGCCCCACAGGATGAACTGGAACGCCGGATAGAAGCGATCGCATTCCTCGACCGCCAGTTCGACCGCCATCTGCGCCTGCGCCAGGCTGAGCAGGCCATCGTCGCCCAGCATCAGCCCATGCCGGTACAGCAGCACCGCGCCATTCGACCAGATATCGAAATGTCCGAGCCATAGCTGTTCATTGATCAGCGCCAGCACCTCGACCATCGCCGGGCGCTTGTCCTCGGCGATGCGGATGTCGGGCAAGCACAGCAGTTGCAGCACATTGTCTTCGGAGCGCCAGATCCCGCGCAACTGATACGTCGCCCAGCTTGCCTGCACTTCGCAGGTAATTTCATCGTCATTGACGAATTCATACGTCCAGCCGCGCGCCTCGAACAAGGCGGCGAGCATTTCCACCGGCGCGGCATCTTCGTGGCGCTCGATTTCGCCTGGCATTGCTCTCATGTCCATCGCTTCGTCATAGCGGGGGAATGCGTCGGACTGAGGTCCGACGACAAGGAAGCGACGCTTCATGCCTGCGCAAAACTGCACAAGCCTGTGCACAGCATGTGGAAAACCGGGGCAAAACCATCTGTCCCACCCACGGCGTCTGGCTGAAAACAGTCATTCCCCGTCCAGCGGGTCGACCACCTGACCGGCCGGACTCGTCCAGACGAAGGCCGAGGGGTGGTCGGCCTTATGCAGCTTGTCCGTGAAACTATTGGCTGCCTTGTCGGTCTCGAATGGCCCGACCAGCAGGCGGTTGGTGCGCGCCCAACTGCTGACGAAGGGCTTCTTCCCCTTGAATATCTCGGGATCGTCCTTGACCATGCGATGCCAGTCGAAGCCGAGCCGGTCGGTATCGCGGCCGACGCCCAACTCCACCCAGATGCGGCTGGGATGCGATGGCGGCGGCGGCGGTGGTGGCGGCTTGGGAACCGCGCGCGCGGGCTTGATCTTACGCAGATCGACCGCCCCGCGGGCCGGTGCGGTATCGACGACGACCGGCCCCAGCGCGGCAAAGGCCTCGGCAAAGCTGGGCCGCGCCGCGGGCGCCTCCACCACATGCGGCCTCGGCGCTACAGCCGGCGCAGTTGCGGGTACCGGCGCGGGCTGTGGCGCAGGCACCGCAGCCTCGGGTGGCGTGGACGCCGATAGCTTGAACGCCGGCGGCACGGTCGAAGCCGGGAAGAGCGCTTGGGGTGAAGGCGCAACCGCCACCCTCGTTTCCGGGACAGCTGACGTCGCAGGTGAAATCAGCCGGATCGGAGCCGGTGCCGATACGAGCGCCGGGGTGACCGCTAACACGCTAGGCGCCGGGGCCTGCGTGACACGCGATACCGTCAATTCCGGCGGCGCGGAATTTTTCAGCGGCGTTCTCGTCTCGTGCCCGGTCGTGGTTGAGGCAGAAGCGAGTTGGGCAACATCCGGGCCCTGGACCCTGCCCTTGTGGCGTCTATCGGTTTGATCGGCGGTAGCAGAGCCTTGAGCGCGGCCCAGCGGTGCGCCGGCCGGAATCAAGCCGCGATCGGCGCTGGCCAGGCGCGAACGATCCGCAGCCCGGGCATATTGGGCGACGCGCGGATCGTCATGGCCGATTTCGGAGGCTTGTGGAAAATGGCCGAGATTGGCGGCGGCGGCCTGCTGGGCCGGGGTCAATTGCCGCATATAGCGCAGATAGGGGGCAATCTCGAGCGCCATGTCCGGCGGCATGGTCGATTTGGCGGTGGTGACCGCCTCTTCTTCATAGCCCAGGATCGCCAGCGCAAAGATTCGCGTGCGCCAGCCAGCCCGGTCGCGTTTTTGCAGCACGGGCGCGAGCACGGTTTCCGAAGCGCGGCGATCGCCGCTGATCGCCAGGCTGAGCGCCAGCCGACGTATTACCTCGTCGCTCGCACCATTTGCCAGGGCCTGATTGTAATAGCGTTGGGCGCTGACATTATCGCCGACGAGATCATAGGCCAGACCTCGGTCGGCGAGCCATTCGGGCGGGATCGGGCCGCTTCTTTCCGCGGCAGCAAACAGCGGGATCGCGCTGAACGGATCCTCGGCGCGGACCTCGGCGCCGGCCAGCCCCGCCTCGATGCGCGGATTATCGGGCAACAAGCGATCGGCGCGGGTAAAAAATCCCACCGCCGCATCAGTATCGCCCGCCGCCAGCGCAGCATTGCCGGCCGCGATCAGCGCTTGCGTGTCGCGTGGATTTTGATTGAGCCGGACGAGCGCCTCGCTGAGCGTCACCTTCGGCGTCTCACGCGGCTGCCCTTGCGCCGATGCAGGTACTGCGGTGACGACACCCATGCCGACCGCTAAACAGCCTATGACGCACGCGCCGGCAAAACGCGCAGCACTCATGCTGCGCGCGCGCTTTCCGGACCTATACCCCTTCATGCGTGGGGACTGCGACATGGCTGACGTTGTTCGAGATGGCTACTGGCGAGCTTTACTACTGGTTGTTCTGGCGCCCGAGGAAGCGGGGAATGTTGATCGCCCCGTTGTCATCGCCGTCATCTTCCTCGTCCTCACCTGCCTTGCGGCGCCCGGTGAGATTAGCCATGCGCTCGAACAGCGTACCGCCGCCCGCCGGTGGCCGGCTTGCCCCCTCCGGACTGCCGCTCAAACGGGCAGACGCGGGATCGACCGGATTGATCTGCGGGGCGGGAACCGTGCCGGCAGGCGTGGGGCCGCCAGGGACGATCTGCCGGGGACGAAGCGTCGCCGCAGCGCCTTGGTCACTGGCCAGGCGCCCCGCATCGAGCCCCAACTCATCCTGCGCCTGAACGCCCGACGTCGTCACAGGCGCATCCGAAACCGGATCTGCTTCGTCAAGCGCACTCAACTCGAGCGGCTCATTCTCGGTGACCACCGAGGGGGCCGCAGCCCGTGCACCGAAGATCTGCTTCGGTGCCGATTCTTCACCCACCTCGGCTTGATCCGCTGCTTCTGCAGCCGATGCGTCAATGCCAGACGACGCGTCAATGGTAGACGACGCACCACCCTGCGCCGCGATTTCGCTGCCGCCGGCCGGGTTGAGGTTAGCCGGGGTACCGGCGATCGGTGGCCGCGCTGGCCCCCGTGCGGCGCCCATGCTGAACGGGCGCGCCGCTTCCTCGGCCATGGTCGGCGACTGCTCGATACCGGTCGCTACCACCGACACCCGGATCTTGCCGTCGAGGTCGGGATTGAAAGCCGAACCCCAGATGATATTGGCATTGGGATCGACCAGATCGCGAATGTGGTTCGCCGCCTCATCGACTTCGAGCAGCTTCATGTCGTCGCCGCCGATGATCGAGATGATCACGCCCTTGGCGCCCTGCATCGACACGCCATCGAGCAGCGGATTGGCAATCGCGCGTTCGGCGGCCTCGAGCGCGCGATGCGGCCCTTCGCCTTCGCCCGTGCCCATCATCGCCTTGCCCATTTCGCCCATCACCGTCTTGACGTCGGCGAAATCGAGATTCATGAAGCCCGGCATAACCATCAGATCGGTGATGCCGCGCACACCGCAATGCAGCACTTCGTCGGCGAGGCGGAAGGCTTCGGCGAAAGTCGTGCGTTCGTTGGCGATGCGGAAAAGATTCTGGTTCGGGATAACGATCAGCGTATCGACATATTGCTGCAATTCCGCGATGCCGGCTTCGGCCTGGCGCATGCGGTTGTTGCCTTCGAAATGGAATGGTTTGGTGACGACGCCGACGGTCAGGATGCCGCTGTCGCGTGCCGCGCGAGCGATGACGGGCGCAGCACCTGTGCCGGTGCCGCCGCCCATGCCGGCGGTGACGAAAATCATGTCGGAGCCTTCGAGGCAAGCCATGATGTCGGTGATCTGTTCTTCAGCCGCGGCGCGACCCACATCGGCCTTGGAG
>JAMFSI010000136.1 GCA_026225215.1 Sphingomonas palustris
GACCTGGTCGCGCGGCCCCGTGGCGACGACCTTCCACATGACGACGACCCCGACGGCGACGACGGCCATCATTGCGACCATCAGGATCAGAAGGGAGCGATTGGAGCGGCTGGGTGGCTTTGGCATGGGGTTCATATAGGCCTGCAGGCCCATCCGTCTCAAGCGGCTGCGTCGCCTTGTCCGTGTTCGGCCGGAACCCATACGACATCGCCGTCCGCTTCGGGTTCGAAGGACGGCAGGCCGGGCTCAAGCCGATGCGGCGTATAATTGCGCTGGATCATGAATTGCCAGAGCGCCGAGCGGCTGTCGCCGGCGCGCGCCAGATAGCCATCGACCGCCTCGACCAGCACGGCAGGGCGCAGCCGATGCAGCGTCTCCTTGGCGCCCAGCAGCATTTGCATTTCCCAGCCTTCGATGTCGGCCTTGATGAAGTCCAGCCGCTCGATGCCTTCCTGCGCGACGAAACGGTCGATGGTTTCGACCGCGACGTCATGCTTGAACACCTGTCCCTCCCCGCCTTCGCCAAGGTGGCTGAGACCGAAGCCCATGCTGCCGGACTGCTTGATCGGCGTGCTGAGCGTCAGCGCGCCGGGTTTTGCGCCGAAGGCGATGGGGTGGATGGAGATGCAGCGCCGCCCCTTCATCCTGACCATCGGCCGCAGGATGGCCAGGGCATAAGCCCCGGGCTCGAAGGCATGAATACGGCCTTGCGGCGCCATTTCAGCGAACAGTTTCGCCATCTGGCCGGCATGCGCGCCCACATCGAAGATGACCCCGTCCTGTGGCACGAGCGGCCGCAGGATCGGGATCAGTTCGCGATGATGCTGACGGGTCAGCGCCTTGAAGAGATGCGCCCAGAAGGTCAGGCGCGCCCGCCCCTTGAGGGGCGGTTTGGGTGTGTTCATCCGCCCGTTATTACAGAACTCCGAGCATCGCGCCAACCAGCGGATGACGCACGATATCGTGATCTTCCAACTGAACCACGGCGATGCCGGGCAGCGGTTCGAGCCGGCGCGCAACATCGGCAAGTCCCGATATTCCCGGCAGAAGATCGCTCTGCTCCGGATCGCCGGTGATCACCATCGTCGAATGCCAGCCCAACCGGGTCAGCAGCATCTTCATCTGGGCATAGGTGCAGTTCTGCGCCTCGTCGATCACCACGAAGGCGTTGTTGAGCGTTCGGCCACGCATATAGCCGATCGGGGCGATTTCGATGTCCCCTTCTTCTATCAGCGAGCGCAGCCTTTTGCCGCCCAGCCGGTCGGTCAGGCAGTCATAGAGCGGGCGCAGATACGGGGCCATCTTCTCCATCATGTCGCCGGGCAGATAGCCCAGGCTCTCACCGGCCTCGATCGCCGGGCGCGACAGCACGATGCGCTCGATTCGCCCGGCCTCAAGCGCTTCGACCGCCGCCGACACGGCAAGATAGGTTTTGCCGGTGCCGGCCGGACCGATCGCCAAGGTCAGGCTATGGTCGGCGATGGCGGCCAGGAATTTCTGCTGGTTGGGACTGCGGGGTTGGATTTTGCGGACATAGCTTTGTTCTCGTTTCTCGCTGAGCGGATCCCAGCCACCGCCGAACAAGGACTGAACCTTGCCGCGATCGGGCGTATCGGAATGGGCAGAAACCGCACGAGAAGAGCGCTTTGTCATCGCGA
>JAMFSI010000137.1 GCA_026225215.1 Sphingomonas palustris
CGGGCTTTGAATCGGGTGGCGAGAGAATTTCATCACCGCGTACAAAGAGTGGCTTTGCACAGTCGGGCCACTTGTCGATTGCGGCGCCGCCATCGAACGCGCATTCGGAGGATTGCAGCACCACCCATAGGCCCGGTGCTAGGCGGGGATCGGCGGCACTGGCGGTGAACCAAGGCTTTTCGGATGTGACGATATTGCAACCGGCCATCAGCAACGCCGCAGGCACGACAGCCAGAAGCCAGGATAAGGATCGAATCATCGGATTTCCCCCGCTAGAGAGCCAATGTCATACCCGCTTCCCAAGGAACACTACTCAGAAAGTCGCAGAATTGCGCTTGGGGTGCAGCGGTTGCGGTCGATGGCTTGTTCCCGGCCTGGTTGAATGGGGGCGACTCGCCCGCAGGATTATCTCCGAACACTTGTCAGGCTTGTCTCGGGTCTAAACAGGCCCCTGGCCCCAGGTCTACCCCTTAGCCCTTAAGCCTAGACTTCAGCATCCAACTGCCGCAACACCTCGGCAATCACGCGGGGATCATTGGCAAAACCGAGGTGATTGCAGCGCACCGCTACCGCGCGGTCGCGTTCGCCGGGCCAGCCGCAGGCGGAGCGGGGGCTGATGATGCCGTCGCGGGGGCTCCAGAGAGCGATCGTCGGCACCGGGGGTTTTTCGGCGAAATCCCCGGGGACGGGGGGCGCGTCGACGGCGTGGCCGGTGACCAGTTCATAAGCGCGCCAGGCGTTGTTGTTGCGCGGGTCGCCGGAAAAGGGCGTGCCCATGGTGATCACCCGGCTGACGGCGTCGGGGCGTTGTTTGGCGATTTCGCGGGCGAACAGGCCACCCAGGCTCCAGCCGATGAGCGCGACGGGTTGCCCTTCGGTGCGGGCGAGATTGGCGAGGCGTTTCAGCAGGTAAGCGAAGTTTTCCGGGGTCGGCCCGAAATTGAAGCCCAGCCCCCATTCGTGCGGGCGGTGGCCGGCGGCGGCGAGCGCGCGCAGCATCGGCCGCATCCGCATGGGGTGCGCGCCGAAGCCGGGGAGCAGCATGACGGGCTGCGGCTGCTGCGTCACCGCGACCGTCGCGACCCGATTGCGCTTGGGGCCGAGCGCGCGGAATTCAGCGAGAAACAGCGGGAGCTTGGGCCCGTTCACCCCTTCCGGGCGCGGCTGGCGCGCCAGTTCGGCGCGGCGCGTCCAGCTGGAAAAACGCGGGGCGCTTTGTCTCGTGCTCGCTTGGCCGCCGGTCATCTCAGCTTTTGGGCCTCGCGTTGACTTCGTTGCCGGTGCAGGCGCCGACCCATTTCGAGGTCACGTTCGTATCCTGCGACAGCGTCTTTCCGCCCGGCAGATCCGCCGTCGAGGTGCTGTGAATATCGTAGCTGTCTTCCTGGTACGTGCCGTTCATCGTCATCTTCATCTGCAGCGACGGGCCTGAACAATGCATGACTGCGTTCAACTGGCCGCCGGCCATGGTGAAGCTATCGTAAGTGCAGGCATGATGCTGACCGGAGAAGAACTCGGCGGCGGGCTTGGCGGCTTGTTCGGGGGTCAGGCACGTCGCCATGGGCGCGCCGGTCATGGCGCGCTGCATGGCTTCGAGCATATTCGGCGACATGCCGGGCATGTCGATGTGATTGATCTTGACCGTGGCTTCCCAGCGGCCGGGTTTGGGATGGATGCTGGCGGCGGCGATATTGGCCACTTTTCCGGCATCGGTCGGGCCGGAAATGCTGACCGACTGGCTGCCGGAATCATGTTTGCCGCAGCCGGAGAGAGCGATCAGCGCCAGCACGGCTGTTGCGGTCAAGGCATTCCAACGTGGCATGGCATCATCCCCCTTCATATTGCGATATCGGAATTCCAGTACCAAACCTGCAACCGGGTGCCAATGGACTTGCCCCCTTGCATTGCAATCCCGCCCGTGTTCGCCATATGTGCCGGATGGCCGAACTGATCATCCGCCGCGGACTGGAAGAGCCCGACACCTCGGGGCAGTTCGTGCCGCACAAGCCGCAGCGCCCGGACAAGCCGGATGGCGGCAAGCGCTTTCAGATCATTTCCGAATATGAGCCGGCGGGCGATCAGCCCACCGCGATCGCCGATCTGGTGGCGAGCGCGCGCGATGGCGAGCGCACGCAAGTGCTGCTGGGGGTGACCGGCAGCGGCAAGACCTTCACCATGGCCAAGGTGATCGAGGAATTGCAGCGCCCGGCGCTGATCCTGGCGCCGAACAAGATCCTGGCGGCGCAGCTTTATGGCGAATTCCGCAGCTTCTTTCCGAACAATGCCGTCGAATATTTCGTCAGCTACTATGATTACTACCAGCCCGAAGCCTATGTCCCGCGCAGCGATACCTATATCGAAAAGGAATCCAGCGTAAACGAGGCGATCGACCGGATGCGCCACTCGGCCACTCGGTCGCTGCTCGAACGCGACGACGTGATCATCGTCGCTTCGGTCTCCTGCCTTTATGGCATCGGCTCGGTCGAGACCTATTCGGCGATGATTTTCGATCTCAAGGCCGGCGCCAGCGAGGATCAGCGCGAGATCATCCGCAAACTGGTTGCGCTGCAATACAAGCGCAATGACACTGCCTTCCAGCGCGGCAATTTTCGCGTGCGTGGCGACAATCTCGAGATTTTCCCCAGCCATTATGAAGACGTGGCCTGGCGGATCAGCTTTTTCGGCGACGAGATCGAGACAATTGTGGAGTTCGACCCGCTGACCGGCAAGTCTGGCGCGGTGCTGGAAAAAGTGCGGATCTACGCCAATTCGCACTACGTCACCCCCGGCCCGACGATGAAGCAGGCCGCCGATGCGATCCGCTTCGAGCTGTCGGTGCGGCTGGAGGAACTGGTGGCCGAGGGCAAGCTGCTCGAAGCGCAGCGGCTCGAACAGCGCACCAATTTCGACCTGGAGATGATCGCCGCCACCGGCAGTTGCGCGGGAATCGAGAACTACAGCCGCTTTCTCACCGGCCGCCTGCCCGGCGAGCCGCCGCCGACATTGTTCGAATATCTGCCCGACAATGCGCTGCTATTCGTCGACGAAAGCCACCAGACGGTGCCGCAGATCGGGGCGATGGCCAAGGGCGATCACCGCCGCAAGATTACCCTTGCCGAATACGGTTTCCGCTTGCCCAGTTGCATCGACAATCGCCCGTTGCGCTACAATGAATGGGAGGCGATGCGCCCGCAGACGGTGGCGGTGTCGGCCACGCCGGGCCCGTGGGAAATGGAGCAATCGGGCGGCGTCTTTGCCGAGCAGGTGATCCGCCCGACCGGACTGATCGATCCGCCGGTAGAAATCCGCCCGGTCGAGGATCAGGTGCAGGATTGCATTCACGAATGCCGCCTGACCGCCGCCAACGGCTATCGCACCCTGGTGACAACGCTGACCAAGCGCATGGCCGAGGATTTGACCGAGTTCATGCACGAGGCCGGCCTGCGGGTACGCTATATGCACAGCGACGTCGAGACGCTCGAACGCATCGAACTGATCCGCGATCTGCGGCGCGGCGTTTATGATGTGCTGGTCGGCATCAACCTGCTGCGCGAGGGGCTTGATATCCCCGAATGCGGGCTGGTGGCAATTTTGGATGCGGACAAGGAAGGTTTCCTGCGCAGCGAAACCTCGCTGATCCAGACCATCGGCCGCGCCGCGCGTAATGTCGATGGTCGGGTGATCCTCTACGCCGACCGCATGACCGGCAGCATGGAACGCGCCATCGCCGAAACCGATCGCCGCCGCGACCGCCAGCACACTTTCAATCTTGCGAACGGCATCACCCCGACAACGATCAAACGCGGCATCGCCGACATCATCGCCGACACCGCCAGCCGCGACGGGGTGATCGTCGAGCTGGAAGATGATGGCGTGAACAATTTGGTGGGCCACAATCTGCGCGGCTATATCGAGGACCTGGAAAAGCGCATGCGCGCCGCCGCCGGCGATCTCGAGTTCGAGGAAGCCGGGCGGTTGCGCGACGAAATTCGGCGGCTGGAGGCGAATGAATTGGGGCTGCCCGAGGGTCAGCAGAAGGCGGCGATGGTGGGGCGGAGCAATGAGGGCAAGCCGGGGACGCGGAAGATGCGCTATGGGAAAGTGCAGAAGAAGTGGAGAAAATAGTTTCCTCTTGACGAATTTATCCGATTAGTACTAATAGCACTAAACGGAGATTGATTGTGCCTCAGATTGATGTCGATTTTGATGTGTGGAAAGCGCTCACGGGCAAACGGGTAAGCGAAAAACACACCTACAATGATGTTTTGCGCTCGCTTCTCGAACTCGAATCTGTTCAGGAATCAATTCTAGACCCCGTATCTCCCCTTGCAGGATTGCTAGATGCCACACCCGTGGTATCTCAATTGGCAATATACTCACATTCAAAAAAAGATGGATTTTATAGCCGCGATCTATTTCTTCCAAATGAGACGGAATTACGTTCCATTTACAAGGGACGTCGCCATACTGCCCAAATATTAAATTGTCAGTGGGTTGATGAGCGCGGTCAGATCCATAGCAGCCCTTCTGCCGCTGCAAAAGCGATCACCGGAAACAACGTCAATGGATTGCGTTTCTGGGAAGCACTCCTGCCGACAGGCGGTAGCTGGTGTCGCCTCGACCTGTTAAGCTGATGATCCGCACCTTCGCCTGCCCCGAAACCAAGCTCATCTGGGCGGGTCAGCGCAGCCGCAAATTTCCCGGCGAAATCAATCAGCCAGCGCGGCGGAAATTGTTGATGCTTGATGCGGCCACCTCGCTGAGCGACCTGTCAAATCCACCCGGCAACCGACTGCATGCTCTGCACGGCGACCGCGCCGGACAGCATTCCATTTCCATTAACATGAAATGGCGTATATGCTTCGTCTGGAAGGACGGAGACGCGCATGACGTCGAGATTACCAACCACTACGAATAACCCCGACTGGCTCGAAAATGAGCACGCCGGGCAATTGCTGGTCGCCGAGTTCCTTGAGCCGGAAGCGCTTTCGGTGGAGCAACTGGCGCAGCGCATCAGCATCGCACCGGAGCGGATTGCGGCGGTGATTGCTGGCGCGCGTGCCATCGATGCCGAGCTTGATCTGCGGCTAGGCCGTTATTTCGGCTTGTCCGAGGGCTTTTTTCTGCGGCTGCAGGACCAGTACGAACTGCTTGAAGCCAAGCGCGCGCTCAATGGTGAATTAGACCGGATCGTGCCGCGCGCGGCGTGAATTCTGGCGCGCTGATTGCCGCGACAACTGCCATGCTTCCAACTCCTGCAAAACATAGCTTCAGTCCGTCAATTGCCACCCGCCATTCCCAAATGCATCGGGAATTACGGTAGCAGTTGCGAAAGGCCCTTATCTCAAAGCGATCTTCGATCCCGCCGATCACGTGGTAATAGCCTTGCGCTTCCCCTTGCCCCCAGTCTTGCCCGAAAACAGCGCGCCGAAGCGCGCCCTCAGATCGTCCGCATCGATCAATTCCATATCGACCGCCATCGCCAGCGCCAGGATCATCGACTCCAACGCGTTCAGGACAATACTCTCGCCATGCAATTCGGCCGGATAAAACAGTTCGTGAAGATTCCCTCGCTTGGTCTCAAGGTCTTCGCCGTTAGACAGCGCCAATGAGACTGCCAACACCTCGCTCTTGCGCAACGGCTGGACTATGCCAAAACCGATGTGCCAAGGACCAAGATCGAGGAACCGCCCGGCGATCAGCATTTCGCCCTTCTTGGCTACCATCGCCGCGAGTGCATTATCCATAACGGTAACGGCGCGGTCATTATCGAGCAGATCGCGCATTTGAACGAGGCCCCGCCCTTTGGCCGACTCAGCTTTGAAAATCGAATAAATGGCTGCCGGCAAGCGCGCGGCGATCGCCGCTTTCAAAGGATCGTGTTTGACGGAGAGTTTTGGCGCGATGCGGTCGATGGCTCGCCGTGTCGTCCGCGCCGTCGGCTTTCCCTTGCGGGAATAGAGCGCGGTATCGGTGAGCATCTCCATGACACCGGGCGTATCCTCATCGAGCGCACCCAGCTCGAGAATATCCTCGGCCAGCTCTATATCCAACTTCGAGAGTTTCCCGATACATAGCTGTAAAGTGTCGTTGAAGGCTGCGCGAACCGCAGGATAACCGGCTCCAGCAATGTCGATTTTGCTATTCACTCCCTGTTCCTCTTGCGAACGCTGCTCCCGCAAGAATCAGCTTCGGCCGAATAACTGGCGAAACAAGCGCTCGCCTTCCATCTCCCCCTGGCCGGTAAATCGCACCGACTTGGTTTTACCCACGGGGTTGCAGATAAGGCCGCGCTTGTGCAGCCGCTCCATTGCCGACCAATCAAACCCTTTCCAAGCGCTGCCCGCGGTAGCGAGATTGAGCCACAACAAGGCCAACACTGCCTCGTCTATCTTGTCATTATCGATGTCCATGCGCGCGAATCCGTGGACTGGTTGTGCCGGAGCGAAAGCCTGGCGGGGCTGAAAATGCCTTGTCACCATACGCTGCTAAAGGCGCAATATACAGCGCAACTGACTTACAATTTCCCGAACTGCGCTTCATATCCGATCACATCCCCAGCAGCCAGGAACTGGCATTGCCCCACCCAATTGTCACGCGCGGGGCGCCCCGCAAAAGCACCCAACGCGCCGTCTACGCGAGCCAAGTCAGCATCGCTCCACGCAGCAATTTGGGCGAAGCTGGTGATGCCTAATTCGGCGAGGCGCATCGATAATTTCGGACCAACGCCCTTTATCCGGGTCAGGTCATCGCAGCCGCCAGGTGTAATGGATGGAGCCAAAGCAGGCTCCGCAATCGGCGTTTCTTGCGGTACTTCCGCAGGCTCAGCTTCCGCCAAATGGGCATTGTCGACTTCATGCGCCGCGCCCCAGGCGACGATCTCGCCGATGCCGCCGAATATGTCAGGCCCGGTAGCCGCGAGCGGCGCGGTGACGGCGGCGGCGGCGCTGGGAGCGTCGATAAAGGCCTGGTTGCGCGCGGCGGGGGCGGCGCCCTCGTCGAGCGCGTCGGGGGCATGATGGCGCTGGCGACGGTCTCCCCTGCCCCGGCCCCAGAGCCACCAGGCGACCAGCAGGCCGATCAGCAGCACCAGCGCAAAGGCCAGCCAGTTTTCCTGTATGATCGCCATCATCGCCGTTCTCCAAATCAGTTAACTCCCCTCCTCTTTAGGGGAGGGGTTGGGGGTGGGGCTCTCGTCCAGATCCGACGTTACGCCCAGACGATAGGCCCCACCCCGCTGCGACTAGGCGGCAGAGCCGCCAAGTCTCGCTGCCCCTCCCCTAAAGAGGAGGGGCAATCAAGGCCGCCGGGCCCGGCCCCACAACAGCCGTCCGAATCCTACAGCCGCACTATAAGTCATCAATAGCGACAGCTCAATTTCCAGCCACAGCGGCATCACATCTTCAACGCCGATGCCTGGAACTTCAGCCACCGCTGTTTTCGCACGAGCACGGGTGGCATCGTCCAGCCTCTCGCCGCTCAATCGAGGGTAACGGGTCAGCCAGCCGAAGTTGTCGGTGAAATCGATCCGCACCCCGGTAATGCCCGACCGGCCGAGCGCACCCTGGGCGGCACGGTCGAGCCGGGCCACCATTCGCGGGCCGTGAACCACCGAGGCCCCCGCACCGATCAGCGCCGCGCTGACCGCACCAGCGGCGATCAAGGCAATCCGGCCCATCGCCATGCCCGATCAGGCCCGCCCTGCTTTGGCCAGGTCGACTTTAACCAGCCCCGCCTCGGCCAAAATCACCGCGCTATCGCCTCCAGCAACCACCGTCGCCGCGTCCTTGGGCTGATCCACCCCGACATTGCGGCGGAACAGCACCCGATCATCGGGCCCGAAGCCCTTATGCCACAGCACCCAGCAGTATAGCCCCAGGATCGCCGGAATGCCCAGGATCAGCTCGGCCCATTCGGGCAGGAAACGCACCGCCAGCCAGCCGGCCACGCTGGCGGTCGCCACCGCCGGAAACAGCGCCAGCCGCCAATTGTTGATCGGCTGATCGAGCAGGCGCGAGAGCAACCGTGATTTGATGATCGAGGCGATGCCCAAGGCCAGCATCAGCGATGCCGCCGCCGCCGCGTCGCGGTAAAGTTCGCCCAATCGGAGCTGTTCGACGAGCATAATGCCCCCCACCGTCAGCGCGCCCTGCAGCGCGATGGTGGCCAGCGACACCAGCAGATTCTGGATGCGGGCAATGTAGATCAGCACCGCCTCGCTGACGACGGCGGTGGCGGCGGCGACCTCGGCCAGCAGCAGAAAGGCCAGCGCCCCGGTGCCGCCAATGAAATGCGGGCCGACCAGCCCCATCACGCCGCGCCCCGGTATGCCCAGCGCCAAAGCGATCCCCGCCTGCGCGGCGGTGATCCAGAACCCCACTTGGCAGACCTGCCGGGCGATCTCGGGATAATTGCGCAGCTTGAGATTGCGCGTAACCACCGGGCCGAGGATCGGCTCGAAGCTGGTCTTGAGCTTTTGCGGCAGGCTGGCGACCTGCTGCGCGACATAGTAGACACCGACTGCGGCCGGCGGCGCGAACAGACCGAGGATGGCGATGTCGAGCTTGCGCGTGCCCCATTCCACCGCATCAGCGGCGGCGAGCGGCATCGTCGACAGCATCAGCCGGCCGATCCGCAACGGATGCGGCGTCCAATCCCGGGGCCAGCCATAGCTGCGCAGCAGCGGCACCAGCGCGGTCAAAGCCGAAGTATATTGCGAGACGATATAGGAGATCGCCAACCCGCTGGCCGCCATCGCGCTATGCGGGGCAATGTAATAGCAAGCCGCAGCGGTGATCGACAGCGACCACGGCTCGACCAGCGAGCGCGAGCGCACCGTGGTGGCGACATCATAGCGATACGCAAGCGCGGCCAGGGCAATGTCAGTGATGGTGGCGGGGAAGATCGCGGTTACCAGCAGCCGGTCGATCGCAGAATAGTGGCCGCTCGGGAACATCGGCGCGGGAAAGCAGTAAAGCGCCACGCCGACGATGGCGGCAATCGCCACGCTCAGCACCATGCCATCGGCGATGATATTGGCGGGATGGCGCTCATCCTCGGACAAACGTTGAGCGAGGCCGCGTTTCTGCCCGAGCGTGCAGAGCTGGCCGGCCAGTTCGATCATCACCATCGCCGAAGCGAAGCGCCCCAGGGCTTCGGCGCCATAGAGACGCCCGGCGATAAACAGAAACGGGAGCCGAGCCGCCAGCCTGAGCAGAAACCCCAGGAAATTGGTCCGGCCACCGCGTGCCAGCGCAGCGATGTCAGCATTGCCACCGGCAACATCCAAAGCGCCACCGGCGTCCCGAGTGGCTTCAGCGGAAGCGGTCAAGCCGGCACACTCCCATGCGGCGCAGCAACAGCGCGCGCCGCCCCGGCAGTTTCGGCCTTGAGCGGACGCGCCAGCAGATCGGCGACCACCGCGCTGGCTGGCGCTTCGCCGGCCAGCAGTCGGGCAACAGCGGCAGCGATCGGCATGGCAATGCCGCGTGCTCCGGCGAGCCCGGCAAGCACCGGCGCGGTCGATGCGCCTTCGGCCACGCTGAGCTTGCCCGCCAACGCTTCCGCCGCACTCATCCCTTCGCCCAGCGCTTTGCCCAGCGAATAATTGCGGCTGGCGGTCGAAGCGCAGGTCAAAACCAGATCGCCAAGCCCGCTCAGCCCCGACAACGTATCTGCCCGCGCGCCCAGCGCTTCACCGAAACGGAGCATCTCGGCAAAGCCGCGCGCGATCAGCGCAGCGCGGGCATTCTCACCCAGACCCAGCCCTTCGACCACCCCACAAGCGATGGCGAGCACGTTCTTGACTGCCCCGCCGATCTCGGCGCCGATCAGATCGTCGGAATAATAGGGTCGGAACGCAGGCCGGGCGATCACGCGCGACAAGCGCTGCCATTGCGCTTCGCCGCCCGCACAGGCCAGCGTGATCGCGGTGGGCAGGCCCAGCGCCACTTCACGCGCAAAGGTCGGCCCGGACAACACCGCGAGCGCCGCCGAGGGCGCCGCCTCTCGGGCGATATCGACCATCAGCCGGCCGCTACCCGCTTCGATGCCCTTGGCGCAAAGCACCAGATCGCGCGGACTATCGCCCAGCGCGGCGATGGAGGCGGCAAGAAATTGCGCAGGCGTCACGACCAGCAATACCGGCAGCGCCGCCAGATCGGCGATAGTGCTGGTCGCGGTGATGGGCGCCGGCAAAGCAATGCCGGGAAGATAAGGGCTATTGCTGTGGCTGCGATTGATTTCCGCCACCAGTTCGGGCTCGCGCGCCCACAGCGTCACCGGACTGCCATCGCTGGCCAGCATCGCGGCAAGCGATGTGCCCCAGGCGCCAGCGCCGATCACACCAATGGGAGTCTTGCTGGTCATGCTCAGGCCTTGACCCCCGCACCGCGTGCCGGCGCGGCATCTGGATCAAGCGGCCAACGCGGCCGTGCCGGGCAATCGAACGGGTCGTTCTGGCCAAGCGCCAGCCGCTCCACTCCAGCCCAGGCGATCATCGCGGCATTATCGGTACATAGTGCCAGCGGCGGCGCCACGAACGGCAAATCGTGCTCGGCAGCAAGCGCAGCCAAGGCGGTGCGCATCGCCGTATTCGCCGCGACCCCGCCTGCCACGACCAGCGCTGAAATCGAGGTTTCCGGCCCAATTCCGGCAAGCGCGCGCCGCGTCCGGTCGATCACGCAGTCGATCGCCGCCTGCTGAAAAGCCGCGGCGATATCGGCATCGCTGTAACCACTGGAAACCTGCGCTTGCTTAGCCCGCATCACCGCGCTCTTCAGGCCGGCAAAGGAGAAATGCGGCTCGGCACTGCCCAGCAGCGGGCGCGGCAGCGCAACCGCGCGGGCATTACCCGTCGCTGCCAGCCGCTCGACCGCCGGGCCGCCCGGATAGCCCAGCCCGAGAATCTTGGCGGTCTTGTCGAAGGCTTCGCCCAGCCCATCGTCGATAGTCGTGGCTAGCCGTCGGTAGTGGCCGACGCCCTCGACCAGCAGCAATTGGCAATGGCCGCCTGACACCAGCAGCAGCAGATAGGGGTATTCCAAACTCGGGTCGGCAAGGCGCGGCGATAAGGCATGGCCTTCCAAATGATTGATCGCGATCAGCGGCTTGTCCGAGGCCATCGCCAAGGCCTTGGCAGTGACCAGCCCGACCATCACCCCGCCGATCAAGCCCGGTCCGGCAGTAGCGGCGACGGCATCGACGTCGGCCAGCACCATCCCGGCATCGGCCAGCGTCGCCGCGATCAGCGGCGCCAGCCGTTCGGCATGCGCACGCGCGGCGATCTCGGGCACGACCCCGCCGTAGGGGGCATGCGCCTCATCCTGCGAGGCAATATGCTGGGCAAGGATCGTCCGGTCGGCCCGCACCAGCGCGGCCGCCGTCTCGTCGCACGACGATTCAATACCGAGTACGATTATCATCCTACCTTTCCCTTAAAGCCAATCCCGCCTAGCACAAGCCGGCATGCCCATAGATCGTTCCATCCCTGCCACACTGTTGCGCCTTGGCACCCGGCGTTCCCCGCTGGCGCTCGCGCAAGCCGAAGAGGCGCGGGACCGGCTGATGGCGGCGCAATCGGGCTCTTCGCAGCTCGATATCGAGATCATCCCCGTCACTGCCAGCGGCGACAAGGTGCAGGACCGTCCGCTCGCCGAGATCGGCGGCAAGGCGTTGTGGACCAAGGAACTCGACGCGTGGCTCCTCGATGGACACATCACCTTCGCGGTCCATTCGCTCAAGGATGTCGAGACGATCCGCCCCGGTGGCATCACCATCGCCGCCGTGCTGCCGCGCGAGGATGTCCGTGATGTGCTGGTCGGCGTGCCCAGCATCGCCGCGCTGCCGGCGGGCGCGCGCGTCGGCACCAGTGCTCCGCGCCGGGCCGCGCAATTGCTCCACGCGCGGCCCGACTGCCACATCGTACCCTTCCGCGGCAATGTCGCGACGCGACTGGCCAAGCTGGCCGCGGGCGAGGCCGATGCCACGCTGCTCGCCATGGCCGGGCTTAACCGGCTGGGGCAGGACGTCGGCACCCCGCTCGACGCGAACCTTTGGTTGCCCGCTCCGAGTCAGGGCGCCATCGCCATCGAATGCCGCAGCGATGATGCCGACACCCGCGCTCGCCTCGCCGCGATCGACCATGCCCCGAGCCGCGCCGCGGTCATGGCCGAACGCGCGCTGCTCGCAGCGCTAGGGGGCAATTGCCATAGCGCGATCGCGGTGCTGACACGCGCCGAAGGCGAAGAACTGGTCCTGCGTGCTGCGCTCTTCAGCCCCGACGGAGTCGAGCGCGTCAGCGATGAGGCGCGGTTTCACAGGGCAGACAGCGAAGGCCCGGCGCGGCTGGCAGCCACACTGCTTGCCCGCGCACCTGTCAGCATCACCGCCCACTTTGCCGGGCCCGTCGCCATCACGCAATGACTCTGATCATCATCATCCGGCCGGAGCCGGGCTGCACAGCATCCGTGGCGGCTGCCCATGCGCAGAAATTGGAAGCTCTGGGTTTTCCGCTATTCGCGACCGAAGCCATCAGTTGGGTAGCGCCCGAACCCGAAACCTTCGACGCCTTGCTGATCGGCAGCGGCAATGCCTTGCGTTATGGTGGCGAGAGTCTGCGCCAATATGCGGGCAAGCCGGCCTATGCCGTCGGCCCAACCACCGCCCAGGCCGCGCAGGCGACCGGGCTGGCGGTGGTGGCGACCGGCTGCGGCGGCCTTCAGGCGTTGCTCGCGCGGCTGGCGCCCGGCCATCGGCGCTTGCTGCGCCTGTCGGGTCGAGCACGAGTGCCGCTAACGCCGCCGCCCGGTACCACTCTGATTGAACGCGTGGTCTATGACAGCATCCCTCACGCCATGCCCCATAGGCTGGCGCGGCTGCTGATGACCCACGCGCTGGTCGGAACGATCGTGCTGCTGCATTCCGCCGAGGCGGCGCGACACTTCGCGGCTGAATGCGACCGATTTAGCATCCCGCGCGCGCGGTTACGGATCGCAGCACTCGGCCCGCGCATTGCCGAGGCCGCCGGCAGCGGCTGGGCCAGCGTGACCAGTGCCGATACACCCAACGATGCGGCCCTGCTGGCACTGGTCGGGCAATTGTGCCAAAACCAGCCCGTATCGAAATGAGAGCGATAAGCGTAGAATGCCCGAGGAAGCGATCTCCGAACCCAATCTGACCCGCCCCGCCGAGGCTTTGTCGCGTCCCGCTCGGGGTGGAAAGTCGCGGATCTGGTTCGCGGTGCTGGTGGCGTTCGTGCTAGGCGTGAGTGCGGCCGGCTGGCTGGGATGGCGTAGCGGCGCGGACTTCGCGCGCCTGCTGGGTATCTCGCATCGCCTGCTCCCGTCCGTCGCCGCTCCGGTCGCACAGCCGGTTGCCGTAGCAACCTTCGCGCCGGCTCGCGCCGAACAGGACGAAGCCGGGCTGGCAACCCGCATCGCTACCCTGGAACAGCGGCTCGACCAGATCGACCTGCGCGCCGAGGCGGCTTCGGGTAACGCCGCCAGGGCGGAAGCGCTGCTCGTGGCCTTTGCCGTGCGGCGCGTGGTCGAGCGCGGCGCGCCGTTGGGCTATCTCGCGGATCAACTCAAGCTGCGCTTTGGCGATGCCCAACCCAATGCCGTGGCGACGATCATCACTAACAGCAAGGATCTGGTGCCGCTCGATCAACTCTCTGCCCGGCTCGAGGCGATGGGGCCGCAATTGACCGATGCCGGCCAGCCGGGGCTGTGGGCCCGCGTGACGCGCGAATTGGCCGAAGTGTTCGTTATTCGTCGTGACCGGCCAGTGCAGTCCAACAACCTCGGCCAGATCGACGCGGCGCGCATGGCGCTGAGCGAAGGGCGGATCGACGATGCCCTGAACGCGGTTCGGCGATTGCCGCCAAGCAACGATATTGCCAATTGGAGCGTGGCCGCGCGCCGCTACCGCGATGTCGAACGCGCGCTCGACCTGATCGACACCACCGCGCTGCTCGAACCGCGCCAGTCGCGCGATGTTACGGGTGGCCCGGCTGCTAGCCAGACAGTTCCACTGACCACACCAGCGCCAGGCCCGGCGCCGCGTTAAACCTCAAATCCTCCCCTTTTGGGGGAGGTGGCTCGCGTAGCGAGACGGAGGGGGTGCATTGGCGAAACCTTTAATGGAGAGATAAGCTTCATATCCGCCCCCTCCGTCAGCCCTTCGGGCTGCCACCTCCCCCAGCGGGGGAGGACTTTAGGAAGCTTCTAAACTTGCAGCAATGCCGGCAATTTTCCGCTCATGCCGCGCGCTTCGTTCATAAAGAAGCGCTTCAGCGTGGGCATCCGCTGGACCGCGCCCATCCCCAACCGGCGCGCTGCCGAAGGCAATTTGCCGGGCACGCCGAACAGTCGGACGATGCCGTCCATCACTGACATCACCGTGAAGATATCCAGCGAGCGCCAGCGCTCGTAACGCGCCAGCAATTGCGCATCGCCCGGCTCCAGCCCCAGCCGCATGCCGTCTCCGAGCACTTCGACCAGCGCCCCGACATCGCGCAGGCCCAGGTTAAGCCCCTGCCCGGCGATCGGATGCATGCCATGCGCGGCATCGCCGACCAGCGCCAGACGCGGCCCGGTCAGCCGCGTCGCGTTCTGATAGCTGAGCGGGAAGGACATGCGCGGCGCGCTCAGTTCGATGGCGCCGAACAGGCCCGCCATATGACGCGCGACTTCGGCGAGGAAGGTCGCATCGGACAGCGCCAGCACGCCCTTGGCGTCGCGTTCCGACACGGTCCATACCAGCGCGCTGCGATGGCGGCCCTGATCATCGTCGATCAGCGGCAGCAAAGCGAAGGGGCCCTCGGGATAGAAGATTTCCCAGGCGGTATTGCCGTGCGGCAATTCATGGCTCAGCCCAGCGACGATGGCGCGGTGATGATAATCCCAGGCGACCTGGGTAATCCCCTCCTCATCGCGCGTCGGCGAACGACGTCCCTCCGCCCCAACCAGCAGGCTGCCATCGAGCACGCGGCCATTATCCAGCGTCACCGTCACGCCATGGGCATGGCGATCGCGCCGTACCGGCTCGACGCCGGTATGCCAGGCGATCGCCGGCTCATCGCGCGCGGCGGCGAACAGCGCGAGCCGAATATCGCGATTGGCGAACATCCGGCCCAGCGAGCCTTCCTCGAGGGTCGGGCGAAAATCGATGCGGCCCGGTTTCATCCCATCGGTCACCGCAATCGCGTCGATCGGACAACCCAGCGGCGCCAGCGCTTCGCCCAGCCCGATATTGGAGAACAGGTTCCAGCTGGCGGTGGAAATCGCCGAAGCGCGGCCATCGACGCCCTCGGCGGTGAGGTCTGCAGGATCGGCGCGCTCGACGACATGGCTGGTGATCCCCGCGCGCGCCGCCGCCAGCGCCAGCGTCATGCCGACCAGCCCGCCGCCGAGAATCACGAGATCGCGGCGGTCGCTAGCTGAGTCCGGAGTGGGCGAGGATGGAGCAGTCATGGCGGGATGTCCTTTGCCGCGCAGCTATTGCGCGCCGGGCCGCGGATGTCGAGATGCCGCGTGACGACGGGGCTTGGGTCTGAGCGCATCCATCGCTACAGGCGAGGCAGGCCAACGGGTCGGGTCAAGAAAGGATCATGTCTTTGATTCCCTGGTATCGCCGGATCGTTACGACGTTTTGGCACTTGTTGGCATTGCTGACCACGCTGGTATTCGCCGGTCCGGCGCTCGCGGCGCCACCGGTTGCGGAAATGTCGGTTGCGCAGGCGCCGACTCATATCACCGCGCGGCTGCTGGCTGAATCGGGCGGCGCGCCGGGCAGCACGGTGACGCTGGCGATCCTGATGCAGCCGGCGCCTGGCTGGCATGGCTATTGGATCAACCCTGGCGACGCCGGTTTCGGCATGCGACTGGGTTGGCAATTACCCGCTGGCGCCGAGGTAGCAGCGCCGCTTTATCCAGTGCCCGAAACGCTGCTGGTGTCTGGGCTGATGAACCATGTCTATCGCAGCGATTACGCGGTGCTGTTGCCGCTAACTCTGCCGAAGGATGCCCGGCCCGGCACCACTCTGCCGCTCAGCGTCAAGGCCAATTGGCTGGCCTGTACCGAGCAGATCTGTGTGCCGGAAAGTGCGATGCTGACCGCAACGGTGCCCGTCGTTTCGGCTGGCGAAGCCACGACACACGATCCCCGCTTCGATGGCTGGCGCGCGCGCTTGCCGGCGCCGCTGGGCGCACAGGCGCATATGGCGGTGGATCCCAATAGCATCCGTCTCGCCGTGCCTTTGCCCGCCAGCTTGCCGCTGGCACAATTGCATATCTTCGCCGCCACCGACCGGCTGATCGATTATGCTGCGCAGCAAAGCTTCGCGCGCCAAGGCGATATGCTGCTGATTATGCTGCCGCGCGCGAAGTTTGCACCGCTGACGCCGACCGACTTTCCCGCCGTGCTACGGCTCGACGCTGCCGGCACCGGCGTCAGTTTCACCGCGCTGCCCGGCCCGGTACCGCGTGGCGGCACCCCGCTCGAAGGTAGCGCGCCGGCTCTTCCTGCCTTGCCGTTGCTATTGCTGGCGGCGCTGGCGGGGGGCCTCATCCTCAATATCATGCCTTGCGTCTTCCCGATCCTCAGCCTCAAGGCGTTGAGCCTCGCCCGCGCCGGAGAAAGCCAGGCGCACGCCCGGGCCGAAGGGCTGGCTTATGCCGCCGGCGTGATCACCGCCTGCCTGTTGCTCGGCGGCGCATTGCTGGCGCTGCGCGCGGGCGGCGAGCAGGTCGGCTGGGCGTTTCAATTGCAGCAACCCGGCGTCGTCGCCGCGCTGCTGGCGCTGGCGGCAGTGATCACCGCCAATCTGCTCGGCCTGTTCGAATTCGCCGTGCCTGGCTTTGCCAGTTCCGGTCCAAGTGGGGGCGGCTCGCCGCGTGGCGCCTTTGCCACCGGACTGCTCGCCGCTTTCGTCGCCACGCCTTGTACCGGCCCGTTCATGGCCAGCGCGATGGGCGCGGCGCTGCTGCTGCCGGTGCTCCCCGCGCTGCTGCTGTTCGCGACATTGGGCGTGGGCATCGCCCTGCCCTTCGTCGCCATCGCGCTGATCCCGGCTTTGCGCAGCGCCCTGCCCCAGCCCGGAAATTGGATGGTGTGGTTTCGCAAGGCGATGGCGGTGCCGATGGCGCTGACCGCGCTCGCCCTCGCCTGGCTGGCAAGCCGGCTGGGCGGATGGGGCTTTGCCGGCGCCGCCATCGGCGTGACGGCAGTGCTGATCGGACTGCTGGCCTGGGCCGGGCGCGAGCAACGCGCGGGCCGCGCCATCGCCGCGCGGCTGCTGCCCGGCCTCGCCGTGCTGGCAGTGCTCGGCTTCGTGATCATGCCACCGCTGATCCGCGCACCTTCGGCCGAAGCGCCCGATATCCTGCCGACGCAAGCCTATAGCGAAACCGCTCTCGCTGCGGCGCGTGCCGGCGGCCATCCGGTGTTCGCTTATTTCACCGCCGACTGGTGCCTGACCTGCAAGGTCAACGAACGCATCGCCATCGAACGCGAGAGCACCCGCGCCGCCTTCGCCCATGCCGGCGTGACCGTGATCAAGGGCGACTGGACCCGGCACGATGCCGCGATCACCCGTTATCTCACCAGCCAGGGCGCGGCGGGTGTCCCGCTGTATGTCTGGTATCCAGCGGGCGGCGGCGCTCCTCGGCAATTGCCGCAAGTGCTGAGCCCCGACAGTCTCGCGCAGTTGGCGGCGGCGGGACGCTAGGGCCAAGCCACGGGTCCGGCTGCCTTTCACAGAGGAACAATCGCTCTCCTGAACGCTTGAGACAGCGAGGGTTCATGGCGAATTCGCCAACCTCGGGTCATGCCTGAAGTGGAGAAAAACATGCCTCGCAGATTGTGCCGAAGCGCCTTGATTTCGGTGTCGATGCTGGCGCTGGGGCTGACCGCCTGCAACAAATCCTCGCCGGACACGACCGCAACGACAGCGAACAGCGGTTTGCCGGCATTGCCCGCCGCCTTGCCGATGCAAACCGGGCCGGCCGTGGCGATTACCCCGGCGGCACCGATCTCCGCGCTGCCCGCGCCGCGCTCCGTCGGGATTTCCCGGCCTGCCGATCAAAGCAGCGCTTATGCCTATCTCGACCGGGCGAGCGACGTCGAGGACGAGATCGGCGATGCTCCGCCCGATTACGATTACGATGATGACCAGGGCGTCTCGCCTTGGGTGTGGCAGACTCAAGGCGGCGACGGACAATATGCCGAGCCGGTCGATGGCGGCTATCGCTATTATTATTACCAGCCGGGCGCTAATTATCCCTATCTCGTGCGCACCCGCGACTATAGCTATGCCTATGCCGGCGGCGCGCTGGTCGCGATCTATACCCTGGCCGGGGCCCTGCTGCCGCCCGATCAATATGCCGCGCATCGCGCCGATGCCTCGCGCTATTTCTGGCATGCGCAGCAGCTTCGCCAGGCTGCGGACCAGCGCCCGCACCGGGGCGTCAATGCTGCCAATTGGGCACAGCAGCGTCCGCAGATCAGCGCTGCCCAAACCGGTTGGGCGACCGCGCGGAGCCAACAATCGGATTGGCAGGCTTATCACGCCCAGCACGATCCGGCACAGCAAACGGGCTGGCAGCAGGAACACCAGCAGCGCCAGCAAGTCGCGCAGCAATTCGCCGGCTGGCAATCGCGTGGCCTGTCCGGGCCGCCGCCGCATGCGCTGGCGGCACCGGTGGTTGCGGGGCGCGCCCAGCCGCCCGCCGACCATCGAGGGCTCGCCGCAGGGCAGCATCGGCAAACACCCGCTCTGGTTGGCCCCCAGGCTGCGGCTCCGACCGTTCAAGCGACAGCGCAGCGCCAGCAGCATCTGGCCGAGGCGCAGCATCAAGCGCAGGAAGCGGCGCGACAACAGGCCACGGCACAGCACGAGGCGGCCGCGCAGCAGCAGGCGATCGCCAATGTCCATCGCCAGCAAGCCATGGCGGCACAGGAACAAGTGTTGGGGCATCAGCAGGCCCAGCAGCGTGAAGCGATGGCAGCGGCGCATCAGGAGCAATTGCGTGCCCTCGCCGCGCAACGGCATGCCGAAATGACCCGGCCACAACCGCCCCGCATCAACGCCCCGGCTTTCGCACACCCAGAGGGAGCCGAGTTTGCGCCGCCGCCCAGACCGGAAGCCGGTCGGCCATCAATGCTTGCCCCACGCCCGCCCGAAACGAGACCACCGGCACCAGCTTTTCATGCGCCAACAGCGCATCCCGAGGCGCCGCATGAACCTTAATCGATCTGCATATATTGTTAACTGTAAATATCATTATAAATCAATTATTTAGTTATGTTTTTAAATATGTCGCCTCGCACCAGTACTGCGGATCGGATCAAGTCGCGCCAGACGACTATCGACAATGCCGACACGCCGCTTGATCCCGCTAGATCGAGCCTGTCAGGCGCAATCGGGATCAAGCGGCGCTGCTAAGCCCAGCATTGGTTCATCGATCGGAAGAGGAGAACGGGCATGCCGCTGGCGACCACGCGGTGATCGCCGTGCGGGCTTACCCCGTTCAAGCGGGCCGTGCGGGCGCCGGGCAATGGCGGCTGAGGCCGACACCCTTGAGGAAACCACGGCGTGCGAATCCGGCCAGCACCGCCGCCTGCAAGCGGCGCTGCTCTGCCGCCGCACCGGAGACTTCCTTGATTACGCCGCTGAACGGGATGAGCGAATCGACAAGTGATTGCGCCAGATGGCCCGGAGTGAAGGGATGCCCGCGCGCGTGGGCATCGTCGAAATCCTCGCCCAACACGCTATTCAACTCGCCGACTGCCCCAGCCAGTCGCCCACAGGAATTAAGGCCGGCCAGCGTATAGGGTGCTTCGACCGCGCGTTCCAGGACGGGGGGAATTTTCGGCTTTTTGACGTTGATGTCGCGCAGCGGCGTTTCAGCGACATCGCCGGCGCTAGGAGACTTGTTCATCGAGCCGTTGCCACTGGACTGGGCGCTGGTAATCGCGGGGTATTGCAGGAACAGCAGGGGAGCCAGCAGGAGGCTCCGGTATGGGCGCAAGGTCATGGGATACCTCCATCAGCGTTATGTGCAAAAGTGGTACGTCTCGGGAGAGCCATTGTTCCAATAGGACTCGCTTGCCGCGCGAGAGCATATGGAACATAATGCGAACATGGAACATGATTCGCTCATCTCCTCGCGCCCGCTTATGCCGATACCAGCGGCCATGCCCAGCGCCACGCGCCCCGTCGAGACGGGGCGCGTGGCGCTGGGCATGGCCGAAGCCGATGCCTGGCTGGCGGGTGGCCTGCGCCGCGATGCGCTGCATGAGGCCTATGCGGCAGCGCGCGAGGATGCCCCTGGCGCCATGGCGCTGGCGCTATTGATCGCCTGGCTCAATCACGCCTTGGACGATCGAGCGATCCTCTGGGCCCGCGAGCTGTCCTGCCCCAGCCTGCCATATGGCCCAGGGCTGATCGAATTGGGCATCGACCCGGCCACCATCACCCTCTTGCTGCTGCCGGACAGCCGGGCGGTGCTGCGCGCCGCGCTCGACAGCGTGCGGCAAGGCGCGGCCGGCGCGGTGCTGATCGAGCTTTCCGGCCGCCAGCCCCTGCTCGACCTCACGGCCACGCGCCGCCTCGCCCTGGCCGCGCAGGAGAGCACGACGATGGTCTGGCTGATCCGCGGTGAGGCCCGCCCCATGCCGAGCGCGGCGCAGACTCGCTGGCTGCTGGCTCATGCTGGTGCCGGCCACGCTATTCGCCCCGCTTTCGACCTGACCCTGTTGCGCCAGCGCGGCGGGCGCGAGGGATTGCATATCCGCATGGAATGGGACCGTGACACAGCATCTTTCCAGCCTTCTCCCGCTCCGACCGAGCAACCGCTACCTGGCTTTATGCCTGCCGTGGCTACCGGCGGAACGGGCACGGCGCGCGAGGATCGCGCCGCCTGATACGCCCTTCGCGCTGGTCGAGCCGCAACGCGGCGCGCTGTGCCTTGCCGCGCTCGATCGCTCTGCGGCGAAGCTGGGGCTGGAAATCGGGCTGGGGCTGGGCGAAGCGCGGGTGCGGGTGCCGCAACTGGTCGCGCTGCCTGCAGCCCCCGACGCCGATGCCGCGCTGACCGCCCGCCTCGCCCTGGTTTGCGGCGCTTACACGCCCAGTGTCGCCATCGATCCGACGCCGCCCGCGCAGACCGCGCCGCTGCATGGTCTGGTACTCGACATTACCGGCTGTGCGCATCTCCACGGCGGTGAGCCCGCGCTGAAGGCGATCCTGCTTCGGCGTTTCCACAAGCTGGGCATCACCGCGCGCGCGGCGCTGGGCGATACCCCCGATGCCGCCCGTGCCTTGGCCCGCTTCAATACGGCAGAGGTACGAGCGCTGCCGCTAGCCGCGCTCGCCAGCGATGCCGAAGCGTTGATGGCGCTGCGCCGCGCTGGCTTTCGCTGTATCGGCGATCTCGCCGAGCTGCCGCGCGCGCCTCTGGCCGCACGCTTCGGAAGCGAGTTGGTGCGGCGGCTGGGCCATCTGCTGGGCGAGCAGGACCCGCATATCGCGCCGCACCGCGTGACCGAGCCGATCGCTCTGTGCCAACGCTTTGCCGAACCGATCGCCCGCACCGACGATGTCCTAGACACGATCGAGATGCTGCTGACACGCGCGGCGGTACGGCTGGCGGAGCGTGACGCCGGGGGCCGTGCCTTTGCCGTTAGCCTCCAGCGCAGCGATGGCCATGTCGCGCGGCTGGCGGTGGAGACCAGCGCCCCGACCCGTGATCCGGCGCTGGTCATACGGCTGCTGCGCGAACGCATCGACAGCCTCGCCGATCCGCTCGATCCCGGCTTCGGCTATGAGGCCATGGAGTTGACCGTGCCGGGCAGCGAGCCGCAGCCGGCGCTACTTAAGCCCCTCCCGCTTGCGGTAGGGGCTGGTGGGCAGGAACCGGGAGCACCGCTTTGAACATGCCCACCCCCAACCCCTCCCGCAAACCGGAGGGGTTTAAGCAACGCCGGCTGCGGCTCGCTGCACG
>JAMFSI010000017.1 GCA_026225215.1 Sphingomonas palustris
GCGCTTCGACGGAAAAGTCCTCCGGCCGCAATGCACCTATTGGGTGCCGGCGCAGAATCACGCGCTGCGCTTCTTGTATCATATTTTAGGCCTCCCCGCGCACGCCCGAAGCCGAGCGGTCCTCAAAATGCCAGGTTTCTCCAGGATCAGATATTATAAAAAGTCTTTGCCCGGCCACCGAGAATCAGATTGCGGTCGTTCTCCGGAACTCCCTCGAACAGACGCGCGATGACTGCCTGCGATTCCGGATAGGTGGTCTCGGAATGCGGATAATCGGACGACCACATGATGTTCTTGGCGCCTGGCAGGTCGCGGCAGAGGATGCCGGTGCGATCCTGGATGAACGAGCCGAAGACGTTGTGCTCCATGTAATAGGTGGGGTTCTCGGTCAGTGGGCTTTCGGTCCAGAAGCGCTGCTTTTCCCAGGTGCGGGTGATATATTCATTGAACCAGGCAAACCAGCCGACGCCGCTTTCCACCGTCGCCAACCGCAATTTGGGAAAGCGCTGGAAGATCGCGTTGAAGATGAAGATGGCGACAGGTTCGGCCATCGCCATCTTGCTCATCGGCATGTCAGGCAGGAAGAACTGCTTTTCGCCGAAGCGCGGCACGCGGCCACCCAGGTGCATGGTCAGCGCGAGATCGAGATCGCAGACCTCGGCCCACAGCCGGTCGAATTCGGGCTGCCAATATTGCAACTCGCCCTTGGGATCGCCGGTGAGCGCGGCGATCTGGCCGGCTTTGAGCGCCTTCACTTCCGAAGTGGTGCTCCAGCCATTGGGATTCTGTGGGAAGGCGGGCAGGTTGATGGTGCGAAAGCCCGCCTTGGCCAGCTTGCGGATGATGCCGATGGTCTCGTCGATGTCGCGCATCGGCACGTAGCCGACGGGGACCAGGCGCTTGTGATCGGCGGATGCGAAGTCCATCACCCAGCGGCTATAGGCATCGTAGCTGGCCATATAGAGCTCGTTGTTGAAGGTGCCGAGCGGCCCGCCGCCGAACAGCACGGCCGATTCGATATTGTCCAGATCCATGTCGGCCAGCCGGTGCGACGGGTCCCAGGCGGCGCGCATGTCGGACAGCTTGCCGCGCATCTTGAATTCCTGGCCGGTGCGCCCGGCCTGGTTGTTGATCATCTGCAGCGGGCGGCGGTTGCCCTCGAAGACGATCCAGTCGCAATCTTCGCCTTCCTCGATCTGCGGCGCCTGATCGCGCAGCTGCGCCGGAAGGTAATCCTTCCACATGAAGTGTGGCGGATCGATGTGGGCATCGGCGTCGCAGATCGGGCCGAGTTGCCAATCGCTGCCGGAGGTTTCGGGTTTTTCTGCCAGTGCCAGGTCGCTCATCGCCATTCTCCCGGTGAGATTTGATGGTTCGGTATTGGGAATTATATGTCGCAATCAAGAATACGCTTGAGGATGCGGGTCTGTCAAGTTTACCTTCAAAGCCCCCTCCTCTGAAGAGGAGGGGAATGGTCGGCTCAATCCGTGCGCAGCAGCAGCGCGCCGTAGCCATAACCACCGTTGCACACGGCGCTGACCTTCGCGCCTTTTACCTGGCGCTCGCCGCCTCGGCCCCACAGCTGGATGCAGGCCTCATAGGTATGGCCATAGCCATGGAAACGCCCGCCCGAAAGCTGGCCGCCGCCGGTGTTCATCGGCAATTCGCCATCCAGGGCAATGCGCTGGCCACCGTCGATGAATGCAAGAGCCTCGCCCTTGCCGAACAAGTTCATCGCTTCGCCCCACAGCACGGTATGGATCGAAAATCCGTCGTAGATCTGGGCGTTGTCGACATCTTTCGGTTTTAGATCGGTGCGCGACCATAGCATCGCGCCGGCCTTTTCCGCGCCCGGCAGGCAAGTGAAATCGCCGGTGTGGATGCCTTGGCCTAGCCCGCCGAGGCCCATGCCCATGGCCTCGATATGGATCGGCGGGTTGGGCTGATCGGCGGCGGTATCGCGGTGCGAGATGATCAGCGCGGTGGCGCCGTCGATATGGGTGTCGCAATCGTAGAGCCGCAGTGGCGAGGAGATCATCCGCGCTTCGAGATAGTCCTCGATGGTCAGCGGCTTCTTGTAGATGGCGTTGGGATTGCGTGCGGCATTGCGCCGGCCATTGACCGCGACCCAGCCCAATTGCTCCGAAGTGGCGCCGTATTTGGCGAAATAGGCCTTGGCGTAAAGCGCCCACATATTGGCGGGCGATACCGCGCCGAAGGGTACGGTCCAGGCATTGTTGCCATCCACGCGGGCGTGACGCCCGGTCAGCAGCGTCGATTCGCGCGAGACCAGCCTGGCCTGCGCCTGCGCCACGGTGCGAAACACCAGGACGTGGCGGCACAATCCCGTCGCCACCGCCATCACCGCCTGAAAAATGGCGCTCATGTGGCCGGGGCCCTCATGCGTGGCCGAGCCGATCCAGGTGCAGTCCAGCCCCATGGCGAACATCGCCTCGCCCACGCCGACCGGGGAAATGCCGCCGCCTTCGGTGCTTTTCATCGGGTAATTGGTGATGCCGTCGATATCGGCGGGGGTCAGCCCGGCGTCGGCGATGGCCTGAAACGCAGCGTCCATGGTCAGCTGGATCGCGCTGCGCGGGGAGGGGCGACCGACTTCGGACTGGCCGATGCCGGTGATGCGGCAGAGTCTCTCGGGAAGCTCAGCCATGGGCGTTCTCCCCGGCGACAGGAACGAACAGTGGTAGCCAGACATCCTCTTGTTGCTCGAAGGTCACGTGCACGGGGATGCCGACGCGCAATACGTCCGGCGCTGCAAGGACATTGCTGAACAGATAGAGTTCGCGCTGTTCGTCGAGTTCGATCACGGCGAAAACGAACGGATCGACCTGCCCGTCGGTCCAGGCCTGGTGATTGACGGTGAAGCTGATGACCCGCCCCTTACCCGACACCTTCTGCGGCGCGAGATCGTCACCGTGGCAGACCGGGCAGCGCGGCAGCGGCGGGTGTTGCCAATGGCCGCAATGACCGCAGCGCAGGATACGCAGATGTCCATCCGCGCCCGAAGTCCAGAAGAACGCGGTATCGGGTTCCAGTAATGGCAGCTTACGCGGGGGCCTGGAACTGACAATCGCGGTCAAAATACCACTCCCTGGACCTTGAGGTCGATGATTGCGTCCTCGTCATAGCCCAGGCTAGTGAGCAGCTCGTCACTATGCGCGCCGAGATCGGGCGACTGGCCGATCGGCAAGGCGGCGCGATCGAACAGCATCGGCAGGCTGACCAGCGGCAAGTCGATGCCGGCGGTGCAAGTGACATTCTGGATATAGCGATTGGCCTGGACCTGGCCGTCGGCGTGCATCTCGCCGACATGCTGGACCACGTCCCATTGGCCGGTCTGCTGCTTGAGGATGACCCGCCATTCGGCCAGCGTCTTGCTGCCGAACATCGCGTTCAACGCGGCCAGGCATTCGGCGGTATTGGTGCGGCGCAACCCGGCATCGGCAAAGCGCGGATCGGCGCCGAGATCGGGCCGCCCGGCGACTTCGCACAGCCGGCCCCAATATTTATCGGCCTGCAGCATGCACAGCGACAGGAAACGGCCGTCGGAGGTGCGATAGGTGTTGACCAGGACATTGTTCGGCTGGTCGGCGGGGGGCCGCGCCAGCGTGTCCACGCCCTGCATCGTCGATTGGGCGATGGCCCGCTGCATCGACCACATCGCCGTACTCATCAGCGAGACATCGACGCTGGAGGCTTCACCGGTCAGCGCGCGTTTCACCAGCGCCGCGCAGATCGCGCCCGACAGCATCGAGCCGCTGAGGGTATCGCCGAAAGCCGGGCCCGGCGGGCCGACCGGGCGCTCGGCGCCGGGCTCGGTCAAAGACGAGGATACCCCGCCGCGCGCCCAGAAGGTGATCGCGTCATAGCCGCCCATATGAGCATCGGGGCCGTTCTGGCCGAGCGCGCTGCCGGTGGCATAAATGATGCGCGGAAAACGTGCGCGGATGGTGTCTTCATCGATGCCCATCGAGGCGCGCGCGGGCGGCAGCAGATTGGATAGGAAGACATCGGCATCGGCCAGCAGCTTCATCAGCACTTCGCGGCCTGCCTCCTGCTTGAGATCGAGCGTGATCGAGCGCTTGCCGCGATTGTAGCTTTCCCAGGAAAGGTCGACGGCCATTTCGGCGCCAAGCCCGGTCGAGAGGCCGCGCAGCGGATCGCCGGTCGGCGGTTCGACCTTGATCACTTCGGCGCCCAGATCCGATAGCATGCCTCCGCAAGCGGGGACGAACGCCCACATTGCCACTTCCACGACCTTGATCCCTGCGAGCGGTTTGCTCATCCTTCTCCCTTTCGGCAAGCTGCGTTAGCTCTGCTTTCCGGCCAGCCTAGCCGTTGTCATAAAGCGGTCAATCGATTCCTATAATGTGACTGATGTTTCGCTATTGCGAATTATTAGATCACCTCTACAAAGCGCACAACAATCATCCGGCCCAGTTTTGCCAAGATATTCGGGAGAATGCCAATGACCACCGCGATCGTGCCGAAGACCGTGGAACAAGTGCTCGATCCGGCCTGGTTGAGCACGGCGCTCGATGCACCGGTCCGTGCGACCGAGCAGGTGGAGTTCATTCGCACCGTTGCCACCAAGGTGCGGTTTCTCGCGCATATGGCCGATGGCAGCAGCCGGGCGCTGTGCGTCAAAGGCCTGCTCGATGTCGATGAGATGACTGCGCGTGGCGGTCCGACGATGGTGCGTGAAGCCGATTTCTATGGCGAGGTGGCGGCGGAAGTCGACGTTCGCGTGCCGCAACTGGTGCGCTCGGTGATCGATCGCGAACGCCAGCAGGCGGTGGTGCTGATGCGCGATCTGATTGTCGATGGCGCAAAATTTTGTTCGGCGTTAGAGCCATTTACCGTGCAACATGCTTCGGCGAGCCTCGACCAGATCGCGCGGCTTCATGCCGGGCGCGGGCTGCTGGCGCGGATGCCGTGGATCGATCGCCGGATCGATCAATTGGCCGAGGCGCGCTATGTCACTGCGGAAATGCTGCAGGAACTGCTCGACGGCACCCGCGGCGATCCGCTTCCCGACCATGTGCGCAGCGCCACCCGTGTGATCGCCGCGGTGCAGGAACTGGCACGGCGCGATGCCCGCCTGCCGCAATTCCTCGTCCATGGCGATGCCCATGCCGGCAATATTTTCCGCGATGCGCGCGGGCCGGGGCTGATCGATTGGCAATTGCTGCAAAGCGCCGGCTGGGCGCTCGATATCGCTTATCATATCTGCGCGGTGCTGCCGGTCGAGATCGCCGAAGTGGAGGAGCGGGCACTGCTCACCCATTATCTCGCCGAGATGCGCGCGCTGGGCTGCGAACTGCCCGACGCCGAGACCGCCTGGCGGCAGTATCGCGAAGCGGCGGCCTATGGCTATTACTTGTGGGGCATCACCCGGCGGGTCGATCCGGCGATCACGCATGTCTTCGTCGAGCGGCTCGGCAAGGCGGTGGTGCGCCACGATGCCTTTGCCTTGCTGGGGGTTGCTTGAGGTCGGGTTGCAATCTATTCTGCGAACATAAGTTCGAAATTACGAATAGAGCGGATGCCCGCACATCGACCGGGGCTCAAGCCCGGCGGCTCAGGAGAGACCGGCATGACTGCAAGCACGGCAAATACGACTGGTACTGCGCGCGCCGACACCATGACCAGCGACGATCCGCGCTATGCCCGGATGTTCGACGTCAACACGACTCATGCCAATGTCGGTGTGGTGCAGGATCGCGATTATTCCGACGATCTCGACGCGCTGCGCGACCGGGCGCCGGTGCTCAAGGGCAGCCCGCGCCAATTGCTCGGCCTGCCCCCGGTTGCCGGCGCGCATGAAGTCGAGCGCGAGGAGTGGACGCTGCTGTCCTACCATGCTTGCGAGCGCGGTTTTCGCGAAAATCTGATTTTTTCCTCGCACATCATGAAGGAAAGCGCCGGCATCCGCAAAATCGGGCCGACGATTCTCGAAATGGTCGGCAAGGAACACAAGGCCTATCGTTCGGTCGCCCAGCCGCTGTTCCTGCGCCCGCGCGTGCTCGACTGGTGGAAGCGGCGCTGGATCGATGATGCGGTGGACGCACTGCTCGACCGGCTGCAGGGCCGCGACAGTGCCGATCTCAATCTCGAACTCTGCGCGCGCCTGCCGATGTATGTCGTCACCCGGGCGATCGGGCTCGAAGGCGAGGATGCGCTGGGTTTTCGCGATCATCTCACCCGCTCGACATTCGGGGCGCACGACGCAACCCCGGCGGAAGTCGTGGAATCGCGGGAGGAAGTGGATCGTATCCTCGGCGATCTGATCGCCGCGCGCCGCGCCAAGCCCGGCGATGATGTGATCACCGGGGTGCTCGCCAACGACATGAAGTTGCCCGATGGTACTATCCGCAAGCAGACCGACGCCGAAATCTTCTCCTTCTGCAAATTGCTGATTTTCGCCGGCGGTGGCACCACCTGGCGGCAGCTCGGCATCACCATCGACCTGCTCCTGACTCATCCCGAAATCTGGCGGGAATGCCGGGCCGATCGCAAGCTGATCGAGGCGGCGGTGGACGAAGGGCTACGGCTGCGCCCGACCGATCCCTATTTCCCGCGCCTTGCCACCGAGGATGTCGAGGTCGAAGGTATCACCGTGCCCCAGGGCGCGCGCGTGCAGATCTGCCTGGCAGCGGGCAATCGCGATCCCAAGGTCTTTGATCGACCCAAGGAATTCAACATCCACCGGCCCAAGCAGCATCACATGGGGCTCGGTCTGGGCCCGCATCGTTGCCTGGGCATGGATGTCGCCAAGCAGGAAATCATCGGTGCGATCAATGGCCTGATGGACCGCTGGCCCGATCTGCGGCTCGATCCCGATCGGCCCCGACCGGAATTTTCCGGGTTGGACCATTGCGGCATGTCCGCTGTTCCGGTTCGCTTCGGGTAAACACAGATCATGAAGCAGGTTGTTTTACAATCGTTTCCGCAAGGCAATCCGGCGCCGGAAAACTTCGCATTGGTCGATGCGCCGATGCCGCAAGCGGGGCCGGGCGAGATTCTGGTCAAGACGCTGTGGCTCTCGCTCGATCCGCTGATCCGGTTCAGCATCGACGAGAAGCGCTTGACCGGCGTGGTTCATCTTCAACCAGGCGACGTGCTGTATGGCGGTACCGTCAGCGAGGTGATCGCCTCGAACCATGCCGATTATCCGGGCGGATGCCTGGTCGAGGGACGGACCGGCTGGCGCGAATATGCCGCAGTCGATCCGGTCGGTGGTGATCGGGTGAGGGGGCCGATGCGCAAGGTCGATCCCGCATTGGCGCCGATCTCGACCGCGCTCGGCGTGCTCGGCATGCCGGGGCAGACTGCGCATGCCGCCGCTGTGGGCATGGGCCGCGTGCAGGCGGGCGAAACGGTGGTGATTTCGGGCGCTGCTGGCGCGGTTGGCAGCATGGCCGGGCAGATCAGTAAAATATTGGGCGCCCGCGTCGTCGGTATCGCTGGCGGGGCGGCGAAATGTGCCACGCTGCTCGATATCGGTTTCGATGTGGCGGTCGATTACAAGGCGCCCGATTTCAAGGCGCAATTGTCGGCCGCGCTGCCGGAAGGTTTCGATGTCTATATCGACAATGTCAGCGGCGACGTGACGGTAGCGGTACTGCCCTTCGCCAAATTCCGCGCGCGGATGCCGGTGGCCGGTTTCATCGCTCATTACGGCGTCGGCATGGAAGGGCCTGGGCCCGATCACATGCCCGGCTTCATGCGCATCATCAACTCGCGATCGCTCGAAATACGCGGCTTCAGCGGTCCGGTGGTGGCAGGCGAAGCCGGGTTGGCCGAGATGGCACAATGGGTCCGTGAAGGTAAGCTCGACTATCGTGAAGCCGTGGTCGAAGGGCTGGAAAATGCCGCAGCCGCTTTCTGCGAGACCTTCACTGGCGGCAACAGCCGCGTTGGCAAGCTGCTGGTGCGCGTGGCGGCGGCCTGACCGAGCCCGGTTAATTATCGCAATCTGAAGTATCGTAGCCCATCATTCGGCGTGGCTGGGCTCGCGCGCGATCGGTCCGCCAGCGAAAATAGTTCAATTTATGATCAATCGTCGCCAGGCACCCGGCGAGGGGGCGAGCTAATACGCTGATTTCATGATCCTGATACAAATTGTGGGAATTAATGAGTTGCCTTGCTAGGAAGCGGTCACCCAAAGGGCGCCAACCGGTCCGTGCGGATGATTGAAGGAGCTAGCCGTTGCAGACCGAGACCCATGAGGGGCCCAGCGTTTATGGCGAGCCGGCGCCGCGTCGCCGTTCCTGGCTGATCTATGCGCTGATTGCGGCAGGGCTGATCGCTGCGGCGCTGATCGGGCGTTGGTTCGCCTCGGCGGGCGCGGCCAAGAATGCCCATGCCGGGCGGCCGGTAGCGGCAGTGGGCGTGGCCAAGGTGGTGACCGCCGATGTGCCGGTCACGGTCACTGCCATTGGCACGGTGACGCCGACAGACACGGCGATCGTGCGCACGCAGCTGGCCGGCAATCTGTTTCATATCTATTTTCACGAGGGCCAGCAGGTCCAGGCCGGGCAGGTTATCGCCGAGGTCGATCCGCGCCCCTATCACTGGGCCTTGCTCCAGGCGGAGGCCAATCTCGCCCGCGATACCGCGCAGCTTCATGATGCCCAGCTCGATGCGACGCGGTACCGGACGCTGCTGCGCCAGGATTCGATCGCCAGCCAGCAGGTCGATACGCAGATGGCGCTGGTCAAGCAGCTCCGGGGAACGGTCGGCTCGGACCGGGCGGCGGTCGGCACCGCCAGGCTCAATGTCGAATATACTTCGATCAAGGCCCCGGTCAGCGGGCTGATCGGGTTGATGCAAGTCACCGTCGGCAATTACGTGACGCCCAGCGACACCAATGGCATTGCCGTGGTGACGCGTACTGACCCCATCGACGTGACCTTCGCGCTGCCGCAAACCCAGCTGACCACGATCCGCAAGGGTGCCAGCGCAGCGAATGGCCTGCCGGTCACCGCGCTCGATCAGGATAATCAGACGGTGCTGGCCCACGGCACATTCAGCACCTTCGACAATCAGATCAACACTTCCACCGGTACCGTCAACGCCAAGGCCCGTTTCGCCAACCCCGGCGCGGTGAACAAGCAGGCGCTGTTTCCCAACCAGTTCGTCAATGTCTCGATGCTGGTAAACACGCTGCATAAGGTCAACACCGTGCCGGTCAGCGCGATCCGCCATGGCGCTCCTGGCGATTTCACCTTCGTGGTCCAGCCCAATAACCGGGTGAAGCTCACAGTCGTCAAGACCGGCCCGAGCGATGGCGTCAATGTCGCCATCCTCTCCGGCCTGACCACCGGTCAGACTGTGGTCAGCGAGGGTGCCGACGGGCTCGACGACGGTTCGCAAGTGAAGCTGCCAGGCCAGGGTGGCAAGGGTGGTTCCGGAGGCGACAACAAGGCAGGAGGGGCCGCCGTCGGCGGACAGGGCCATCATCGGCACCAGCACACCGATAACTCATGAACGACGAAGCAGAATCCGATGAAGGCGGGGCCGGCGACGAGCTGAATCCGGCGCAGCCGGGTGGACCCTCGCGCTTGTTCATTCTGCGGCCGGTCGCGACGACGCTGTTGATGGTGGCGCTGCTGCTCGCCGGCATTATCGCGTATCGGTCGCTGCCGCTGTCGGCGCTGCCGCAAGTCGATTACCCCACCATCCAGGTGCGCACGCTTTATCCCGGCGGCGCGCCCGATGTGATGGCCTTGACCGTGACCTCGCCGCTCGAGCGCCAGTTCGGGCAAATGCCGGGGCTGACGCGGATGACCTCGAATTCCTCGGCCGGCGCCTCGGTGATCACGCTGCAATTCGATCTCAACCTGTCGCTCGATATTGCCGAACAGGAAGTGCAGGCGGCGATCAACGCGGCGCAGACGCTGCTGCCGGCCGATCTCCCCGCGCCGCCGGTCTATGCCAAGGTCAATCCCGCCGACGCGCCGGTGCTGACGCTGGGGGTCAGTTCGCGCACCCGGCCGTTGGGCGAAGTCGAAGGCATCGTCGAGCGGCAGTTCTCCAACAAGATCGCGCAGGAATCGGGGGTTGGGCTCGTCAGCCTGTCGGGCGGCGAGCGGCCCGCCGTGCGGATCACCGCCAATGTCGCGGCGATGGCCGCGCATGGTCTGTCGCTGGAGACGATCCGTAACGCCATCAGCAACGCCAACGTCAATCTGGCAAAAGGCAGTTTCGACGGCCCGACCAAAAGCTGGACGATCGATGCCAATGATCAATTGAGCAGCGCCGTCGATTACCGCTCGCTGATCATCGCCTGGACCAATAACGCGCCGGTGCGCTTGTCGGATGTCGCCAGCATCGATGATTCGACGGAGAATATCCGCGTCGGCTCGTGGATGAACCGCCAGCCGGCGGTGATCATCGATGTCCAGCGCCAGCCGGGCGCCAATGTCATCGCCACGGTCGATCGCATCAAGGCCGATCTGCCCGGGCTGGAGGCGCAGCTCCCCGCCGACGTCAAGGTCAGCCTGCTGACCGACCGCACCACCGGCATCCGCTCGTCGGTTTCCGATGTCCAGTTCGAGCTGGTGGTTTCGGTGCTGCTGGTGGTGCTGGTGATTTTCCTGTTTCTCGGCTCGCTCAGGGCGACGATCGTGGCCGGGATTTCGGTGCCCTTGTCGCTGATCGGCGCGTTTTCGGCGATGTGGGCGCTCGGCTTTTCGATCAACAATCTGTCGCTGATGGCGCTGACGATCGCCTCGGGCTTCGTCGTCGATGACGCGATCGTGGTGTTGGAGAATATCGCCCGCCATATCGAAGAAGGCATGAAGCCGTTCGAGGCAGCGCTGCGCGGCGCCAGCGAAATCGGCTTCACCATCATCTCGCTGACCGTCAGCCTGGTTGCGGTGCTGATCCCGCTGCTGTTCATGGGCGATGTCGTCGGGCGATTGTTCCGCGAATTCGCGATCAGCCTGGCGATCACTATCGTGCTGTCGGCGGTGGTGGCGCTGACGGTGGTGCCGATGTTGGCGGCGCGCTGGCTGAAGCCTGCTGATGAGGAGCGTCGCTTTGCCGTCGCCGATTGGGGCATGGCGCAGTTCGATCGGCTAGCACAGGCCTATGGCCGGGCGCTGGAGCGAGTGATGGCCCGCGCGGGGCTGACCATGCTGGTATTCGCCGGCAGCCTGCTACTCACGGCGCTATTGTTCTGGGTCATCCCCAAGAACCTGTTCCCGGTGCAGGATACCGGGCAGATCGCGGCCACGGTGATTTCCGCGCAGGACACTTCGTTCGGGCGCATGGCGACGCTGCAACAAAAGGAGGCGGCGGCAATACTCGCCGATCCGGCGGTAGACAGCCTCAGCTCGTCGATCGGGGTGGACGGGATCAATCCCACGCTCAACCAGGGGCGGATGCTGATCAATCTGAAGCCTTTGGCGGATCGCAGCAGCCTGCCCGATGTGCTCGCCTCGCTCAGCGACCGTGCCTCGCATGTGGCCGGTGCTACACTCTATCTCCAGCCGGTGCAGGATCTCACCGTCGATACCGAATCCGGGCTGACTCCCTATCGCTTCGCGTTGCAAGGCGCTGACCAGACGCTGGTCGATAGCTGGGGCGCGAAGCTGGCCGATGCGCTGGCCGGCAATGCCGATCTGCGCGGGGTCAATGCCAATGTCCTGGGGCAGGGGCGCGCGGTGATCGTCGATATCAACCGCGATGCAGCGGCGCGGCTGGGGCTTTCGGCCTTGGCCGTGGATACCGCGCTGTACGATGCTTTCGGCCAGCGCATCGTTTCGACCATTTACACCCAGTCGAGCCAGAACCGTGTGATCCTGCAAGCCACGCCGCAAATGCAGTCCAATCCGCAAGGCCTGGCGCAGCTTTACTTGCCATTGCCCACCGGCGGCACGGTGCCATTGGGAACCGTGGCGACGATCCGTGAAGGGACGGCGCCGCTGGTGCTCTCGCGTCAGGCGCAATTTCCTTCGGCGACGATCGGCTTTGATCTGGCGCCAGGCGTTTCGCTGGGCCGGGCCGTGGATGCTATCGCCCAGGTCGAGAAGCAGATCGGCTTGCCGCCCCAGATCAGCAGTGATTTCAGCGGTGCGGCCGGGGCGTTCCAATCGGCGCTGGGCAATGAGCTGGTGCTGGTGCTGGCGGCGATCATCGTCGTCTACATCGTGCTCGGGGTGCTCTATGAAAGCTTTATTCACCCGCTGACTATTCTCTCGACGCTGCCTTCTGCCGGGGTCGGCGCGCTGATCGCGCTGTCACTCAGCGGTTATGGCCTGGGGGTGATCGGCATCATCGGCATCGTGCTGCTGATCGGCATCGTCAAGAAGAACGCGATCATGATGATCGACTTCGCGCTGGCAGCGATGCGCGAAGAAGCCATGGATGCCGATCATGCGATCCGGCAAGCCGCATTGCTACGATTCCGGCCGATCATGATGACCACTTTCGCGGCATTATTCGCCGCGATTCCGCTGATTTTCGGCAGCGGCATGGGCCATGAGCTGCGCCAGCCGCTGGGTCTGGCGATCGCCGGAGGCTTGATCCTGAGCCAGGTGCTGACTCTGTTCACCACCCCGGTGATCTTCCTGGGCTTCGAGCGCTGGGCCGAACGGCATGGCAATGGTTCCGACCCGGCCCATCCGCACGGGGTCAGGAATAGTGGCCCGAATAATGGCGAATACCCCGCTGGTGAACCGGTACCGCAGTGAACCTGTCGGCCCCCTTCATCCGCCGTCCGATCGGCACGCTGTTGCTGACGATCGGGTTGGCGCTGGCGGGGGTGGTCGCCTTTTTCCGACTGCCGGTGGCGCCGCTGCCGGCGGTCGATATCCCGACGATCCAGGTTCAGGCATCGATGCCGGGCGCCAGCCCCTCGACCATGGCCAGTACCGTTGCTGAGCCGCTCGAGCATCATCTCGGCACGATCGCCGGGGTGACCGAAATGACCTCGCGGTCGAGCTTATCCTCCACTCAGATTACCCTGCAATTCGATCTTTCTCGCGATATCGATGGCGCCGCGCGCGACGTCCAGGCCGCGATCAATGCCGCGCGGGCCGATCTGCCGGCGGCGCTCAAGACCAATCCGACCTATCACAAGCAAAATCCCGCAGAAGCGCCGATCCTGATCCTGGCGTTGACTTCGCCCACCCGCAGTCCCGATCAGATCTACGATGCCGTCTCGAACATCGTTCAGCAAAAATTGCTCCAGGTCGGCGGTGTCGGCAATGTCGAGCTGGGCGGGGCGGCACTGCCCGCGGTGCGCATCGAACTCAATCCGACGCTGCTGGCCCGCAACGGCATCGCCATGGAGGATGTTCGCACCGCGCTGGAATCGGCCAGCGCCGATCGGCCGCGCGGCGTATTGGAAACCGCTGACGGCGTTGGTTCTAAGGATGGGGGCCCCGGTCTCGCCTGGGCGATTTATTCCAATCAGGCGGGGGTGAAGGCCAAGGATTATGCGCCGTTGGTGATCGCCTCGCGCAATAATGCGGTGGTGCGGCTGAGCGATGTCGCCAGCGTGGTCGATGGCCCCGAAGATGTCCGCACGATGGGGCTGGCCAATGGCAAGCGCGCGGTGCCGATCCTGATCAGCCGCCAGCCCGGCGCCAATATCGTCGAAACCGTGGACGCGCTGAAGGCGCAGATGCCGGCGTTGCAGGCGGATCTCCCTGCTGACATCAAGCTTCAGATCGCCGCTGACCGCACCACCACGATCCGCGCCTCGCTGCGCGAAGTGGAAGTTACGCTGCTGGTGGCGACGCTGCTGGTGGTGCTGGTGGTCAGCCTGTTTTTGCGCAGCTGGAAGGCTACCGCCATTCCGGCCGTGGCAGTGGTGGTGTCGCTGCTCGGCACGCTCGCCATCATGTATCTGGCCGGCTTCCTGCTCGATAATCTGTCGCTGATGGCGCTGACCGTGGCGACGGGCTTTGTCGTCGATGATGCCATCGTCGTGGTCGAGAATATCGCCCGGCATGTCGAGGAAGGCATGCCGCCGTTCCAGGCCGCGCTGGTCGGCGCGGGCGAAGTCGGCTTTACCGTGTTGTCGATTTCACTCAGCCTGATTGCGGTGTTCGTGCCGCTGATCTTCATGGGTGGCCAGGTCGGCAATCTATTCCGCGAATTCGCCCTGACGATGACTGCGGCGGTGGCGATCAGCCTGGTGATCTCGCTGACTACCACGCCGATGCTCGCGGCGCGGATTATCAGCCATGATCCGGAGCAGGAGGGTCGCGTCTTCGCGATGGCGCGGCGCAGCTTCGACTGGGCGCAGGCGCGTTATGCCCGCAGTCTCGACTGGGCGCTCGCCAATCGCGGCGCGGTCCTGTTGTTGTTGGCAGGCGCGGTGGCGCTTAACGTCTATCTGCTGATGGTCGCGCCCAAGGGCTTCTTTCCGCAGCAGGATACCGGGGCTATGGCCGGCGGTGTCCGGGTCGATCAGTCGATGTCGTTCAGCGATTTGCAGGCAAAATTCACTCAAATCGCCCATATCGTCAAAAGCGACCCCGGCGTGACCAGCGTGGTGGCTTTTACCGGCGGCGGCCGCGCCGGTAGCGGGTTCCTGTTCAGCACCTTGAAGCCGCGTGGCGACCGTGATTCGGCGGATGTCATCATCCAGCGGCTGCGGCCCAAGCTGGCGCGAGTCCGCGGGGTCAGCGTGTTCCTCAATTCGGTACAGGATCTGCAATCCGGCGGACGCCAGACCACCAGCACTTATCAATATGTGCTTCAGGCCGACAACCCCGATCTGCTCAAATCAGCGGGCAGCCAGCTGGTGGCCGCGCTCAGACATCAGCCGGCGGCGATCACCGATGTCGATATCGATCAGCAGGATGCCGGCGCCAGCGCTTTCGTCACCGTCGACCGGGCGAGCGCGGCGCGGCTGGGCATTGCCATGAACACCATCGACAACACGCTCTACGATGCCTTTGGCCAGCGCCAGGTGGCCTCGATTTACCAGGGGCTCAACCAGTATCATGTGGTGATGGAAGACGCGCCCGCCTTCGCGGGTCATCCCGAGGCGCTCAGCAGTCTCTATCTGCCGGTCAGCGGCAATATCTCGCTCGCCGCTCCGACCCTGGCCGCCAATCCCACGCTGGGCGGCGGTGCGGCGATCGGCAGCGCGGTCAGCACCGCGACCACCACGCTGGTGCCCTTGTCCGCCATCGCGCATTGGAACTCGGCCTCGACGAATGCCAGCGTCAGCCACAGCAATGGCCAACCCTCGGCAACGGTGTCCTACAATCTGCCGCCCGGCATCTCGCTGGGGCAGGCGGCGCAGACCATCGCCGCCGCGCAAGCCTCGCTGAAGCTGCCGGCCACCGTCCATGGCGATTCCGGCGGCACCGCCAAGGTCTTCCAGCAGTCGTTCGCCACTATTCCGCTGCTGATCGTCGCGGCGCTGGTGACGATCTACATCGTGCTGGGCATCCTCTATGAAAGCGCGATCCATCCGCTGACCGTGCTCTCCACCTTGCCGTCCGCAGGGGTCGGGGCGATCTTCGCGTTGATCGTCAGCGGCGGCCAGTTCGATCTGATCGCGCTGATCGGGATCATCCTGCTCATCGGCATCGTCAAGAAAAACGCGATCCTGATCATCGACGTCGCGATCGAGCTGGAACGGTCGCAAGGCCTGGATCCGCTGGCGGCGATTCGCGAGGCCTCGTTGCTGCGTTTCCGCCCGATCCTGATGACCACGCTGGCGGCCGGCCTGGGCGCGCTGCCGCTGGCGATCGGCTTTGGCGATGGCGCGGAATTGCGTCGTCCGCTCGGCATAGCTATCATCGGCGGCTTGATTGCCAGCCAATTCCTGACATTGCTGACCACACCGGTGGTCTATCTGGCGCTGAACCGCTGGCGGCGCCGCAGCCCACATGAAGAATTACTGGCACGGCATGGTCCGCCGTCAGCTGGCAAGTTACCCTTGGGAAATACCGCATGAGCATCCGTATGAATGTCCGTAACCCGCTTTCCCGTATCGCGCGCGCGAGTGTGTGGCTGGGCGCTACCGCGCTGGCCGGCTGCAATCTGGCGCCCAAATATCATGTGCCGACTTCGGCGCCTGCGCCCGAAGCGTTCAAGCGGGCGCCCGGCTGGGTAGTCGCCCAACCGGAGGATGCGGTCGCCAAGGGCGAGTGGTGGCGGCTGTTCAACGATGCGGTGCTGAACGATCTCGAAGCTAAGGTCGTGGTCACTAACCAGAATGTCGTCGCCGCCCGCGCCGCTTACGATCAGGCGATCGCGCTGGTGCGCCAGGATCGCGCCGCTCTGTTTCCCACGGTGGGCGTCGATGCCGGGGTGACCCGGACGGGGAGTTTTGGCGGCAATGCCGCCACCGTCAACAACAACGGTTCGGTGAGCAGCACCGGCACACGATATAGCGGGGATGTCTCGGGAACCTGGCAGCCCGATCTGTGGGGCGCGATCGGCAACACGGTCAAGCAGGCCAAGGCCAATGCCCAGGTCAGCGTCGGCCAATTGGCCAATGCCACGCTATCCGCGCAAGGCTTGCTGGCCAGCGATTATCTGCAATTGCGCGGGTTGGATGAACAGAAGATCGTGCTGGAGAATAGCACCGCCGCCGATACCCGCGATCTGACCATCGTGCGCAATCAATACAAAAGCGGCACCGTATCGCATTCCAGCGTCTATACCGCCGAGAGTGCGCTCAAAAGCGACCAGGCCTCGCTGCGCGATCTCGAACGGCAGCGCGCGGCCTTCGAGGATGCGATCGCGGTGCTGGTGGGTGAAAACCCCTCGACTTTCACTATCGCCCCCACGGCCTGGCAGCAGACCACCCCCGATGTCCCTGGGGTAATCCCCACCGAGGTGATCCAGCGCCGTCCCGATATCGCCGCGTCCGAGCGCGCGGTCGCCGCTGCCAATGCCAATATCGGCATCCAGAAAGCGGCCTTCTTCCCCAGCCTGACGCTGTCGGGCCAGGCCTCGACCGATGCCCCCTCGCTGGGCAGCCTGTTTTCGGCGGCCACCTCGTTCTGGTCGGTGGGGGCCTCCGCAGCCGAAACGCTGATCGATTTCGGTGCCCGCAGCGCCAAGGTGGCCGGTGCGCGCGCAGCTTACAATCAGAGTGTTGCGGCGTATCGCGAAGCGGTGTTGACTGCTTTCCAGCAGATCGAAGACAATCTTGCGGCAATGACCGTCTATCGCGGCGAAGTCACCGATCTGGCCGAAGCTGCCGACGCTGCCGATCACGCCGTCGCCATCGCGCTTAACGATTATAAGGCGGGGACGGTCGATTACACCACGGTCGCCACCGCGCAGGTCACCGCCAATAGCGCGCATTTGAAACTGGTGAGCACGGTAGTGAGTCGCCAGACCACCGCCGTGGCATTGATCCAGGCGATCGGTGGCGAATGGACGGATAAAGCCTGTCCGACCAGTCAGACGGGGGAGAAGGCGGGCTGCTGATCAGGCGACGCTGACCCTTTCGTCGAAGACGAAGCATTCGCCTTGCCATAGGCTGTCCTCGGGGGGCATTTTCTCGAGGTAGTTCAGGATACCGCCCTGGAGGTGGTAGACCTCTTCCACGCCCTGGGCCTTGAGAAAGGCGGTCGCCTTTTCGCAGCGGATGCCGCCGGTGCAGAACATGGCGACCTTGGGCTGAGGATGATCGCCTAACAGGCGCGCGCGTTCGGCCTCGAACCAGGATGGGAATTCGCGAAAGCTGCGGGTGCCGGGATCGATCGCCCCGACAAAGCTGCCCAGCGCCACTTCATAAGCGTTGCGGGTATCGATCACCACGGTCCCGGGCGCGGTGATCAACGCGTTCCAGTCCTGCGGCGCGACATAAGTGCCGGTGCCGGCCAGGGGATCGATATCGGGTTGCCCCATGGTGACGATTTCGCGTTTCAGCCGCACTTTCAGCCGCTGGAACGGCAGCTTGGCTGCGCGGGCGAATTTGACCTCGATATCGCCACATCCGGGCAATTGCCGGATCAGCCCCAAAACCTCGGCGATCGCCTCGTCCGACCCGGCGATCGTACCGTTGATGCCCTCGGAGGCGAGCAGCAATGTGCCCTTTATGCCGACGGCGCCACATAGTTGGATCAGACGCTCGCGCAAAGCCGGGAGTTCGTCAAAGCGGCTGAACTTGTAAAGCGCCGCTACGCAGATCGGCAGATCGGGGCAGATAGGCCGGTCGGGCTGAGTCATGCGCGGGTCAGGCGAAACGAAGCCAGCGCCCCGCGTTCACGGGGCGCTGTTCGTTTTTGCCGCTAAACCGATCAGCCGTTGAGCTTGTCCTTGACCGCCTTGGCCGGAGCAAAGCTCAGCTTGCGCGAAGCAGCGATCTGGATGGTAGCGCCGGTGGAAGGATTGCGACCTTCGCGGGCGGGGGTGTCCTTTACCTTGAACTTGCCGAAGCCGTTGAGCGAAATTTCCTCACCCTTGGCAGCGGCGTCGGCGATCGCGGCGAAGGTGCCATCGACCAGCTTGCGAGCTTCGGCCTTGGTGAGGCCGTTAGCGGCGGCCAGCGTGTCAGCCAGGTCACTGTTGTTCATGTATTGCGCTTCCTTCTGTTGAGGCAAACTCTCTTATCGCGCTTGAGCCGGATGGAAAAGGCGACAACGCGCGCTAACCTCCCGGAAACCGCTTGAACAGGGCTCTTTTGCAGTTGCCGATCGCGGAATCGTTCGGATCGTCCCATTTTTCCACAAGCGCGTGCCCCACTTCGCTCAGCCGCCTGGCCAGATCGGGGTCGCCTTGGTCGCCGCGCACGCCCGCGTCGACCAGGGCGAACCTGGGCACCGCTTGGCAAAACATTGTTCAAAACGATTCGCAAAAAGCCTCTGGACATTATTGCGAGTTACTCGCATTAGCGATTCGTGGTTCTGGACGGGTGGCTGGGGGCCAGGCGAATCGCACAGCAGCTTTCGAGGGGAATATTTGATGAGTGGTATCAAGCGTCTGATCACCGGCACCGTGCTGGGCGGAGCGTTGACATCGTCGCTGGCGATGGCGCAGCAGGCGAATAATCACCTGCCGGATAACGATGGTGACGAGGATGACGCCAGCCAGATCACCGTCAACGGTGTCCGTTCGGTCACCCGAGACAAGCTGGCCGAGGATGCCAACAAGGCGCCGCAGAGCATCACCATCGTCAGCCATGAGGTGCTGGTGCAACAGGCCACCAGCCGGTTGCAGGACGCGCTGCGCAATGTGCCCGGGATCACGCTGAACGCGGGTGAAGGCGCGGCGCGGGGCGATACCGTCAATCTGCGCGGCTTTTCCGCGTTCAACGATTTTTTCCTCGATGGCATCCGCGATGCCGCGATCTATAATCGTGACAGCTTCAATCTCGATACGATCGAAGTGCTCAAGGGGCCGTCAGCGGTGGTGTTCGGCCGCGGCTCGACCGGTGGCGCGATCAACCAGGTGTCGAAAGCGCCGACGCTGGCGCCACTATGGTCGGGAACTTTAGTGGGCGGCACTAATAGCGAGATTCGCGGCACCGCCGATATCGATCAGCCGATCGGACCCGATGCCGCGATCCGCGTCACCGCCATGGGCGAGCGCAGCAAGGTGACCGATCGCGATCTGGTCAGCAACCATCGCTGGGGCATCGCGCCGTCGGTAACCTTTGGCATCACTGGCCCCGACACCGTCACGCTCGAATATTACCATCAGGAAGAGAACGATATTCCCGATGTCGGCGTTCCCTTCATCAACGGCAAACCCGCGCAAGTCCCCCGCAATGTGGATTATGGGCTGGCTTCAGACCGCTTTCGCAGCGTGGTGAACATCGGCACGGCGCGCTATCGCCATGAATTCAGCAGTGTCGTTTCGATATCAAACACGATCCGCTACGCCGATTACACCAATCTCGACCGCTTCAACGCGCCCAACTTCGGCTATCACAATACCCCGGGCGCACCGACTGCAGCGACGCCGCTATCCAGCATATTGGTCGGGCGTGACTCGCCATCGAGCCAGGATCATCGCACCAACCTGACCGATCAGACCGATCTGACCGCGAATTTCAAAGTCTTCGGACTGTCGAATACCCTCGTCGCCGGCACCGAATTCAGCCGCGAACAGGATAAGTCGATACGCGACGTCAATCCTTTCGGGACGGCCACCGAGACCCCGGCGACGCCGCTGCTTGATCCCAATCCTTATGAGACTGCGCCTAACGCGATCGAGCCCGGCAAGACGCTGGGGAAGACCACGGCGTATGAATCGGGGGCCTATATCATTGATACCCTGCACCTCGGCTCATTGTTCGATGTCATCGGCGGGCTGCGCTACGATCGCTTCTCAGCCCATTATCGACCGACGGCGCTGGTCGCGGGGGTGTCGGCCTCATCGCTGACGCCGCTCGATCATATCGATCACAAATGGAGCCCGCGCGCTTCGATCGTATTCAAACCGACCGATCATCAGCGCTATTATTTCTCCTATGGCACCTCGTTCGATCCCTCGGCAGAAGCCCTGTCGCTCAGCACCAAAAACGCCAGCCTCGCGCCGGTTACGGCCAAGAGCTATGAGATCGGCGCCAAGCTCGACTGGATGAACGGCAAGCTGGTCACCACCGCAGCGCTGTTCCGCACCCAGATCAACAATGCGCAGATTACCGACCCCGACGAGCCCACGCTGCTGATCCTGGCCGGCAATGAGCGCGTGGATGGGCTGGAACTCGGCGTGACCGGCTATCTCACCTCGAAGTGGGAAATCACCGCCGGCTATACTTACCTCAATGGCAAGACCGTCGGGCCATCGTATAGTCCGGATCTCGGTTTCCAATTGCAAAATACTGCGAAGAACGCGGTCAATATCTGGACCGAATATGAGTTCTCGGATCATTTCGAACTGGGCGTGGGCGGCAATTATCTCGGCAAGCGTTACGCCGATCTGCAGCAGCAGGCGGTGCTGCCGAGCTATGTCCTGGTCAATGCCATGGCGGCCTATACCGTCGACCGGCGCCTGACCTTCCGCGTCAACGTTAATAACGTCTTCAACAAGCTCGCCTGGCAAAACAGCTATTATACCAGCGCCGAGGAGAACCACGCTATCCCGGCACCAGGCCGCACGGCTTTGTTCACCGCTGCGTTTAAATATTGATGCTGGTCCATATTGCCGCATTACTATCGCATGAAGAGGCGGCCGCATTGCGCGGCCGCCTCAGCCTTGCGCCATGGGCGGATGGTGGGGTGACGGCGGGGCATCAGTCGGGCCAGGTCAAGGCCAATCTCCAGATCGGCTCGGACAGTACCGAAGGGCGCGAACTGGGTTTGATCGTGGTGCGGGCGCTGGAACAAAGTCCGGCATTTCTGAGCGCGGCGCTGCCGCGCCATGTCTTTCCGCCGCTGTTCAACCGCTATGACATGGGGATGAATTTCGGCAGCCATATCGACAACGCGGTGCGCCAGGTGCCGGGCACAGCGCAGCGGATGCGCACGGATTTGTCGGCGACGCTGTTCCTCAGCGATCCGGACGATTACGATGGCGGCGAACTGGTGGTTCAGGACAATTACGGTAGCCATTCCCTGAAACCAGGCGCGGGCGATCTCGTGCTATATCCCGCGCGCAGTCTTCACCGTGTCGAACCGGTGACACGCGGCAACCGGCTGGCGGCGTTCTTCTGGATCCAGAGCATGGTGAAAAGCGGCGATCACCGCGACATGCTCTATGACCTCGATCAATCGATCCAGACATTGACGCAAAGCGGCGGCGATAATGATTCGATCCTCCGCCTGAGCGGGCTTTACCACAATCTGCTGCGCGAATGGGGCGAGGTGTGACGCAGCCATTGCGCCGTTCGGTCGAGCGAGCCGGTCGAGCCGAGGATCAGCTAAGCCGCATGGCTCGCCTGCGGGCGATGTCTGCCGCCGAGCTGGCTGCCCTATTGGGCGGCGATCCGCGCGAGGCGGCGCCGTGGGTGGAGGCGGCGGCGGCTTGCGGCATGGCGGAAGCGCAGGCCCGCCTCGGGCGGATGTTGCTCGACGGCAGCGGTGTGGCAAAGGATGAGGCGGCGGCGCTGCGCTGGTTCGGCAAGGCAGCCCGCGCCGCTGATGGCCCGACCAGGGGCGATGCCGAGAACATGGCCGGCCGTTGTCACGAGTTGGGTTGGGGCACCATCGTTGATTGGGGCGCTGCGGTCGATTGGTACCAGCGCGCCGCTCGTTCAGGCGATGCCTGGGGGAAATATAATCTTGCCAATATGCTCTTCGATGGCCGCGGGATCGACGAAGATCGCGTCGCGGCGATCACCCTCTATGAACAGGCCGCCAGGGCTGGGCATCCCCGCGCCATGAACCTGCTGGGCCGCTGCCTGGAGGAAGGTTGGGGCGTGCCCCGCGATCCGGTGGCTGCCGCGCATTGGTATCGCTGCTCGGCCGAGGGCGGCTATTTTCGCGGCCAATATAATCACGGCGTCGAATTGTTACGGCAAGGGCGCCGGGCCGCCGCCGCCGGTATGTTCGAGCATGCCAGTGCCGAAGCCGATCCGCCGTTGCGCGCGCGCATGGCCGCTTTGCTGGACGAGTCACAAGCACAACGCTGATTTCGGCTCACCAAAATGTCCCACATCGGGGCGGGCGATTTGCTGCGCTTGCCGGCACGCGGAGCGACGGCCTAGGCCAAGCTTTGGCTGATTCTGGCTTTCGATCGGTTGTCTACGAAATGCCCGTAAATTCTCAGATTATGGCAATCATGGCCTGGGTGCAGGCATTGCTGCTGGGCGATGGTGTTACGACAGCGGCGGTGCTGGCCGTGGCGTCGTGCGGGCTGGGCCTGCTCATGGGCCGGCGTCACCGGCGTGCTGGCCTGCAGGCGGCCATCAGCCTGGGCATTGTCTTCAGCGCCATGCGTATCACTTACGGTCTGCTGGCGGTGGCGCAGGGGGAAGCCGATTCCCATTCGCGAGCAGTAGCACAGCTGCCGGGTCAGGTTGAAGCGCCGAGGTTGGCCGTAGAAGTGAAAGGCTGATCCGGGATCAAATCCCCGGACGACGATAGGATGCTAGGTTGGCACTCAGAGGATAATCCCTCGCGGGTTGCCCGTTTATCGCTCCACGTCATCCCTAAAATAATGCGGGCACAGCGTCCGGCATTATGCTTTAGGCAGGCAAAGCTCGGCAGGATGAGTCTCCCGGCAGGGCCCATGAAAACGGGAAAGGCACGACAATGGCGACCACCACCATAGTTCAGGACAATCTGGGCATCGATCCCGAGGTGCTGAAGCGCATTTATGGCCAGATGGCGCGCATCCGCGCGGTGGACAAGGCGGTGCAGGCCGGGCTGTCGGCGGGCAAGTTCATGTTTTCCTATTGGCCGATGACCGGTCAGGAGGCGATCCCCGCCACTCTGTCGCAGCTCACCGACCGGCGCGATTACATGGTCACGACCTATCGCGGCGTGCATGATCAGGTGGCCAAGGGGGTGGCGCTCGAAGGGCTGTTTGCCGAGATGCTGGGCCGCATCGATGGCGTGAACAAGGGCAAGGGCGGTAGCCCGCATATCTCCGACCCGTCGTCGGGCTCGATGGTGACCACGGCGATCGTCGGCGCGGGCGCGCCGATCGCCAATGGCCTGGCGCTGGCGGCGCAGTCGCGCGGCGAGGACCGGGTGACGATCGTCAATTTCGGCGATGGCGCGACCAGCATCGGCGCGATGCACGAGGCGATGAACCTGGCCGGCGCCTGGAAACTGCCGGTGATTTTCCTCTGCCAGAACAATACTATCGGCGAATATACCTGGATCAAGGACTATACCGCCAGCAAGAATTTCGCCGGCCGCGCCGATGCGCTGGGCTTTCGCGGCGTGCAGCTCGATGGCAATGATCCCGCCGCCTTCTATCGCGGCATGAAGGAGGTGATCGACGGGGTGCGCGCCGGCAACGGCCCGGTGTTCGTCGAAGCAATGACGCAGCGGCTCGGGCCGCATGCCGGGGTGGGCGACAGCCCGCAGCATAGCAAGGAACAGAACGAGGCGGGCAAGGCGGCGTGGCCGGTGCCGCGCACGCGCGCCTTGCTGATCGAGGCCGGGATCGCTTCCGAACAGGAACTGGCCGAGCTTGAAGCCGCCGCGCAGGCCGAAGTCGAGGCGGCGCTGGCCAAGGCGATGGCGGCGACGGTGACGCCGGTCGAGCAGACGCTGGTCGATGTCTTCGCCGATATCGATGCCGTGCCCCGGCGCGGGCATTATCCGGTGCGTGCCGCCGAGACGCTCCCCACCGGCGAAACCAAGTCGATGATGATGCTCGATGCCGTGCGCGAGGCGCAGGAAATCGCTTTCGCCGCCGACCCCGAAGTGTTCCTGCTCGGCGAGGATGTCGGCGATCCGCATGGCGGGGTGTTCGCGACCAATCGCGGCCTGCAAACCACTTATGGCAATCGGGTCAAGCCGACCCCGATCGCCGAAACCGCGATCATCGGCGCGGGCATCGGTGCGGCGCTGGTGGGCATGCGCCCGATCGCCGAGATCATGTTCGCCGATTTCATGGGCGTCTGCCTCGATCAGATCGCCAATCACGCCGCCAAGCAGCGCTATATGTCGGGCGCGGCGACGCATGTTCCGCTGACCATCCGCATGATGGTCGGCGGCGGCATGGGCGGCTTCGGCGCGCAGCATTCGCAATCGCTCGAGGCATGGCTGCTGCATACGCCGGGGATCAAGGTGGTGTTTCCGAGCAACCCCGCCGATGCCAAGGGGCTGCTGCTCAGCTGCATCTTCGATGAAGACCCCTGCGTCCATCTCGAATCGCTGATGGTGCTGCGCGGCGGCAAGTCCGAAGTGCCGCTGGGCGATTATCGAATTCCGCTTGGCGTCGCCAAAATAGTTCGCCCCGGCACCGACATCACCCTGGTCACTTATGGCTGGCAAGTGAAGCAATGCCTGACCGCCGCCGAGGAACTGGCCAAGGAAGGCATCAGCGCCGAAGTGATCGACCTGCGCACGCTGGTGCCGCTCGATTACCACCGCGTGCTCGATTCGGTAAAAAAGACCCGCCGCGCGCTGGTCGTCCACGCCGCCACCGAGTTCTGCGGCTTCGGCGCCGAAATCGCCAGCACCATCAACGAGGAATTGTGGAGCGTGCTCAAGGGCCCGGCGATCCGGCTCGGCGCCGACTGGGCCCCGATCGCCTATTCCAAGGACATCGAAACCAACCAGGTGCCGCATTCCGGCTCCATCGCCGCGCGCGTCCGCGCTGCGATCAAGTCATAAAGGAGATATCATGGCGACGACACTGACCATCCCCAAACTCGAAATGTCGATGAGCGAAGGCACGCTGGCCGAATGGAAAGTCGCCGACGGCGCCGCGGTGACCGAAGGCGAAGTGATCTACATCCTCGAAACCGACAAGACCGCGCGCGATATCGAAGCGCCGGCTTCGGGTAAGCTGGTGCAGAAGGTTGCGGCTGGTGAGACTTATGATGTCGGGACCGAGATCGGCGAGATTGTTTGATTAGGGTTTAAGGGGGAAGGTGCGAGGGCCAGGGGCCCTCGCGCTCCCGTTTATGTCCACGTTGCGCTTCTTGTCATGATCGCGCCCGGCCGCCACGGAATGGCAAGCTTGGGGTCGGAAGCTGACGGCCCGGTGTCGGGAGCGTAACTGCGCGGCGTGCATTGTGTGCGGGGAAATTAAAATTCGTCACTTGCGAAGCGTGAAAATGTCAGCCACTAAAATTTAGCGAAAAAATTTTCATCCGTACTCGCGACATTAATTTTCGCGCGTTTATGTTGGTGATCTGCTGCGAGGGAGCCCGCTATGACTCACGCACAACGCAACCAGAAAATACTGGACGCGATTGCCGAGGAAACTCAACGTGCGCTTTCGTCCAAGAAAGCGGCGCGTGAAACGCTGATTAAAGAGGGCATCTACACCACCAAGGGCAAACTGCGTGTCGAATTCGGCGGCGGCAGCAAGAAAGCTCGTGCCGCCGCTTGAGTCGGCTCGCGACCTCATTCGTCCTTGGCTATCATGGTTGCGATCGATCAGTAGCGCAAAAGGCGGTACTCGAAGGCGCTGAGATTCTCCAAAGCGACAAGGATTACGACTGGCTTGGGCCGGGCGCTTATTTCTGGGAATCCGACCCTGCTCGCGCGCTTGAATGGGCAAATTGGAAGGCCAGCATCAACCAGTACAAAGATCCGGTCGTAATCGGTTCGGTGATTGACCTGCGAAATTGCCTTGATCTTGTGTCACGTGAAGATACTGAATTGCTACGCGCAGCGCACTCGTCCTTCCTTCGCGTACAAGCAAAGGCCAAACTCCCAATCCCTACAAATGGCAGCCCGAAAGGCGCGAAAGACAAAGATAGAGTCCTACGATATCTGGATTGCGCAGTTTTTCGCCACCTTCACCAGATCATCGAATCTTTGTCCGACACGATTGAGCCCTATGATACCGTAAGGGGAATGTTTGTAGAGGGCGGGCGCGCCTACCCAGGCAGCGGAATCTACCGGAAAAGCCATGTCCAAATCGCGGTCCGAAACCCAGCTTGCATAAAAGGTGTATTCTTCGCCCGCTAAATTCGCCAGAGGCATTACTTTCCTTCGCCAAGCTTGCATCCGTTCATTTTTTGTTCTAGATTTATGCATGGCTGACTCTACCCAAATCGAATGGACAGACTCGACATGGAACCCTGTAACGGGCTGTTCCAAGATTACTGCTGGCTGCGATTTTTGTTATGCTGAGCGTTTTTCAGAGCGTTTCCGTGGAGTGAAAGGGCATCCTTTTGAGAGCGGGTTTGATCTGACGCTACGGCCAGCGCGCGTGAGGCAGCCGCTGCAATGGCGGCAACCGCGCCGCATTTTCGTGAATTCGATGAGCGACCTTTTTCATAAGGAAGTGCCGTTCAGCTTCATTGATTCCGTTTTCGACACTATGGAAGAAGCCGACTGGCATACCTATCAGGTGCTGACGAAACGGAGTTCCCTACTCGTCCGCTATCTGAAGCGGCGGTACGGCAAGGAAAGCGCTCCATCTCACATTTGGCTCGGCGTCTCGGTTGAAGACGAGAAGAACGCCGTGAGGCTCACGCATCTGAAAGCCGCACAGGCTTCTGTTAAATTTGTATCGTTTGAACCGCTTCTTGGCTCCGTCGGCCCCATTGACCTTAAGGGGATCGATTGGGCAATTGTCGGCGGCGAAAGCGGGCCCCGCTCCCGCCCAATGGCGGAAGAATGGGCATTGGAAATTCGCGACCAGTGCGAAAAGGACAACGTCGCCTTCTTTTTCAAGCAATGGGGCGGCATCCGTCCCAAATCCGGCGGGCGGCAACTAGAGGGACGTGAGTGGAACGAATATCCCCAGACCCCGCTCCAGCCGGTGCCAACTGCCGCTTAGCCAATCCGGAGATCTATGAGCGCTTATATCGACCGCGAGCAAACGCAGGCCAAGCATTTTATCCTGAGGGGCTATTTGCAGGAGCTGGCGTTTAAAGTCCTACGCGGATGGGACATTGCCTATATCGACGGCTTCTCGGGACCGTGGGAATCCAAGACTGACGATTTTTCCGATACGTCCTTCATGATCGCGCTCAACGTGCTGAAGGATGCACAGCAGCTTATCGAGGAGCAGACCGGTGTAAGGCGGAAAATCAAATGCTTCTTTTCGGAGAAGAATGCCGACGCCTTTCGTCAGATGACGGCGGCAGTCGCAAGTTTCCATCAGCCTGACGACAAGTTCGAGATCCGCACCTACCAAGGCGAGTTTGTCAACGCTGTCGATGACATCCGACAGTTCGTAGGAAATGCGTTTCCGCTGCTCTTCATCGACCCCACGGGCTGGACGGAATATCCGTTCGACCGAATTGCGCCACTGTTCGCTTTTACAAAATGCGAAGTGCTCGTCAATTTCATGTATGGCCATATCAGCCGTTTCGTGACGCATCCCGATCCGAAGATCATCGCCTCGCTCGACCCTATCCTTGGCGGACCTGGCTGGCAGGGCCGACTTGACCCCGCTATGACGAAGGGGCCAGCGGTGGAAAAACTGTTCCGTGAGAATCTGAAGGCTGCGGGAAAATTTGATTATGTCGTTTCAACGCGGATCGACAAAAGTACCGAGGAGCGTCCGCACTTCTTCCTCGTCTATGGCACGAAGGACCGGGCCGGGCTGATGGCCTTCCGTAACACGGAATATAAGGCTCTTCGCGAACACGCCAAGAATCGCTCCACTGCAATGACTCGCAAACGCGAAGTCCGCCGGGGCGCCATCGACATGTTTGCCGATTTTGATGCCGGGCGGAAGGAGGCCACGATCGACTATATCGTTGCCGAGCAGAAGGTGCTTGCCAAAGACATGCTTTGCGGCATGCTCGCGGCCAGCGGTTCGCTCCGTTTCACCGTCATCGTCGAGACGCTGCTGCAAGCCTTCATGGTCCGAGAGACGAATGTGAAGGACATCTGCGTCGATCTGGCCGCTGAAGGGAAAATCCAGAGTAGCTGGGGCGGTGGCGTTCGGAAGCCCAACAATGAAACCACTATAGATTTAACGTCTGCACTGTAGCGGCAGCCTCAAGCCTTACCGGTCACGACAACGGTGAGGTTGAACGAACCGCGAAGCTCGTGTTGGCTTAGCTTGCCAACCTTGCTCTAAATGAATGGCAGGAATCAGGACGCCTGGCAGCGACTTTGTACGACCGAAATCGGGGCGCGAAACAGCCAAAAGAACAAAAGGCATAGTCACTCTCGATGGCCAGCGACGCCGCGTCGTTGCGCTCCCCCGAATTGTCACGCAACAACGACAGGAATGGGGTTTGGGGCCTTTGGCCCCAAGTCTTTCGCCTTAACTCGCCTTGGCCACGATCAAGGCACCCTTTCCCAACACGATCCGGTGGAATTTGCCGTTAGCAGGTTCCACGCAATGGTGGGCTCAGTGTCGTATTCAGCCCTTTGTGCCGAAATCAGGCATCTTCGGTAGCGGCGTCAGCCTCTGAACCGGCGTGGGTGTGAAATATAGGAAAGCGTAGGACACTGCGGCGATGGCGATCAAGGCGCTGGCGAGGATCAGCAGCGCTGTTCGCCAGGCGGCTAGCGGATGAGGCTTGACGCTCCACCGTATTCGATCTGTGCCAGTAACCTTCGCCGCGCGATGGGAGGCCGCTTCGAGGCCCTGTGCCAGTCCTTCGAGCGGCGCTTCGGCGAGCGGGCCGCCGGCCTGTGGATTGAGGGTGATCCGATAGGATCGACGTTCGAGATCGATCAGGACCGAAAGGCTGCCGCCGAGGTGATATCGCCGACAGTCCAGCCGCAGCTTGTGCTCGTGCGGGAACTTGACGCTGGCGTCCCAGTCCGTCCCCCACAAGTCGAGCAGCGTGCGCTTCGTCGTCAGTTCGATCACCTTCGGCGAATTGACCCAGTGCGAATTGGACCATTCTTCCGAGGCGAGATCGACGCATATCGTTCCGTCGGGCGAAATATGCCGGTAGTGCGGGGGTTTGGCGCCCCGGGCTGACGACCGGCGTGCAGCTTCCACACCATCTGCCAGTTCGGACAGAGGCCGAGCCGCTCCGCCTATAGCTACATCGCGGAACGATCGCCTCGCCGGATCGATGCGGAACAGGGTGTCGAATTGGTTTTGTCGGAGGTGGAGGAAGAGGCTGCCATCGGCGTTGGCGCTGATCCGGCTGAATGCCCAGGCGCTGCAATCCACCAGGACCCGCTCTGTCGCGACGTCGATCAATACCGCCGAGGCGGACAGTGAATCGTAGCGGTTGTTGACGAACTCCCCGAGGCGATGCTCGTAGCGTAACGATCCGTCGGCTGAGGCACCCTTTTCTTCGCTGGGCAGCGTAATCGGAACGAAAAACCCCCAAACGCCGTTGGATAGCTCGCTCGCAGCGAAGCGCGTCGGCTTTTGCTCGTTGCCGACATCGTAGATGGTATAGCGATGCCGCTGATCGGGGTGCGCGGGATGGGCAAGTTGCACAGGTGGCAATGGGGTTCGACGCCAATCCTGTTGCCAGATAGTCAGGCCGTCGATTTTTAAATCGTCACCCTCGAGGCCGACGTGGCGTTCGCGCCATCCCGCCATCTCGATCGGCGCCTTGATCGCCGATATGAAACTGCGTCCCTCGGGTACGAGCAGGGCGGCGGCGGATGGCGCTGGCGTGGCCGGGCGACGACGAGGCCTGAGTCTGAGCACCAGGCCGAGGCCAAAACCCGCCAGGCAAATGACTATCCACGGGATGAGCAGGAAGGAGCCGATCAGCAGGAACGCTGCGAATATGCTTCCCGGCTGCTCCTGCGGTGTGCCGATCAGTCTTCCCAGCACGTCGAGCCCGAAAAAGACGATCGCAGGCGAGAAGAACCACAGCACCATCGCCGGTATCAGCCATCGCTTCGCGACAAGCGCGATGATGGCCGCCGGTAGAGCGATCGCGACTATCGCTATGGCAGGTGCCAGCCCCATGATCAGTCCCCGATCTAACTGGTCACTCTTGGAAGGATATGCTCGTCGCCACAAGGTGTGAACCTGTAAATCTCCCAAGGAATTGCCAATTTTTTTACTGTGCCGCCTCGACTCTGCTACCGAGGTTCGGGGTGTTGATTGGGGGTTGCTGCAGACGATGTTGAAACGGCTATCGATCTTTTGGTTATTGTTCGTACCGCTCGCAACATTGCTGGAGGTTCTGACCTATAGCGGACTCTATCGCTGGCTCTGCGAGTGGCAGCTTGCGAGCGGCGGAGAATATGAAGGGTTCTCAACTGCGGTCATCCCTGCGGTGTTGCTCATCATCCCCGCAATTGTTTACCTGCGCAGCCAATTGCCGGACAAGCCGAGAGTGCCGATCGATCCCGCGGCCGCCGAGAAGGTCGCGCTGCGTGTGCTCGGAACGATCGGCCTGGGCGCCACGACAGTCTGCGTGGGCGCATTGCTCTGGGCCTGGCACCTCCCGAGCAGAAATGGCGCTTCGATCACCGTGGACCTTGCGACATTGGGCAATTCCACACCGCCGCTGGGACGCGTCACGCTGATCGGCGTGATCGATGCCGATCACGTCACTCGCAAATTGGTGACGGGAAAAGCCTCCATCCATAACGAACGCAACCTCTACGCGCCCATGATCATTCGGGGTTCCGCGGCAGGCACCGGCCGGATCTTCGTCGACGAATATGTTGATGGCGATGTCGATCAGCCACTCCCGACGGCGAGCGGCAACCAATTCAAGGGCGTGCTTGTCGAAGGTGGTCTTCCCAATGACATGTGGCGGCAGTTTGCGAGGATCGGTGTTCGTGTCACCGATCCTTATTATGTTTTGCGAACCGGTCCCGACGGCGATCGCGAGGGCTACTATGTCGCCGCTGGGCTCAGCGGCTTCGTTGCAGCATTGGCTTTGATCCCGCTGGCTATCGCTTTAGTGTCGCTGGCACGGCGACATCGGCGCTAAACCTGTCGCTCCAGCGCCTGGGCGACATACTCCCCGATCGCCATTGATGATGTCAGCCCCGGGCTCTCGATCCCGAACAGCGCCGCCAGCCCTGGCAGCTTGTGAGCCTCGGGGAGCATGATCGCTAAATCGGGTTGCGGTTCATCGGGGCCGTGGATCTTGGGGCGGATGCCGGCGTAGTCGGGCACCAAGGCGGCTTCTTCGAGCGCGGGCCAATAGCGGCGGATGGCGGCGGCGAAGTGCGCGCGGCGCGCAGGCGAGGGGGTATAGTCCTCGTGATCGACCCATTCGATATCGGGGCCGAAGATCGGATTGCCGCCGATGTCGCGGCGGTAATGCGTGCCGAGCGAACCGGGGACTGGCAGCGGATAGATCAGGCGTGAGAAGGGCGCCGGCGCGTGCAGCGCGAAATAGGTGCCTTTGGCGAGATGGCGCCTCGGGATCAGCGCGGCGGGAAAGACGTCGAGCGCCGCTGCGGTTTCCTGGGCGCCGAGGCCGGGCGCGAGGATCAAATGGCGGCAGGCGATGGTGGCCGGTTCGGTGCCCCCCGTGGTGACGCGGTAGCCATCGGGGAAGGCCTCGGCGCGCAAATAAGGCGTGGCGAGCGCGATATTGCCGCCGTGGTCTTCGATCTCGCCTTGCAGCGCGAGCAGATAACCGTGGCTGTCGAACACCGCGCTGGTGGCGCAGGCCAGCGCCGCTTCGACGTTGAGCGCGGGTTCGAGCGCGCGGGCAGCGGCGCCGGTTAGCCGGGTCACGCCAGGCACTTGGTTGGCGGCGGCCTGTGCTTCGATTGCAGCCAGGGCGGGGAGTTCGTCATCCGCCGTGGCGACAACCAGCTTGCCGCAGGGATTGAGGGTAATCCCGCGAGTTCCGCAATAGTCGCGGATCAGCCGGTTGCCGGCGACGCAGAGCCGCGCTTTCAGCGATCCGGTCGGGTAATAGATGCCAGCGTGAAGCACTTCGGAATTGCGCGAGGAAATGCCTTGGCCGATGTGCGCCGCTGCCTCCAGCACGATCACGTCATGGCCGCGCTTTGCCAATGACCGGGCGCAGGCCAAACCGACCGCGCCAGCGCCGACGACGATGCTATCGGTGGCGAAGTCGGCGTTCACCCGCTCATACCAGAGCAAAATTTACCCGTCCGTGCTGAGCTTGTCGAAGCACTGCCCTGCTTGCAAGCGGGCGATAGAAAGAAAAGCAGTCCTTCGACAAGCTCAGGACGGACGGGGATGGGTGCATGAGTCATGATCAACATCAACGCGGCCTCATATCAGTCCATATGTTTCAGGCCGACACGTAGGTAATCCCAGCCAGTGACCAGCGTCAGCACTGCGGCGCCCCATAGCGCTATCAGCCCGACCAACTCGGGCAGCGGCCACCATGGCAGCGCTCCCGCCAGGATCAGCGAGCCCAGCGCGAGCAGTTGCAAGGTGGTTTTCCATTTGGCCAATTGCGATACGGGCATCGAAACCCGCAGATCGGCGAGGAATTCGCGCAAGCCCGACACCGCGATCTCGCGCAGCAGGATGACCAGTGCGGCGACGACAGCGGCACCAGTGATGTCGCGATTATGGACCAGGATCAGGATTACCGCGGCGACCATGATCTTGTCGGCGATCGGATCGAGGAATATGCCCAGCCGCGACACGGTGCCCTGCGCGCGCGCGACATAGCCATCGAAATAATCGGTTATCCCCATCAGGCAATAGACGGCGAAACCGATGCCATAGCCGAGCGGCCAATGCGGCCACCACAGCAGGGCCACCAGAATCGGCACCGCCAGGATGCGGGAGAGTGTGAGCAGGTTGGGGAGGGTGAGCATGCCCATCGCGCATAGCGGCAATTCCCGCCCCGAAAAAGGGTAAGAGTAGGTTCCCGGAAATTCTGCTTCCCGGAGCCGCAGACCAGCGCAGCTAATTTGAACCAGGCATTGCAGCCTCCAGATTTGCCCCCTAGGACGGCGACGGAGTGGGAGAGGATAGCGGTTTATTTATGACGACATCGACGCATCTGGTGAGGACGCGCCGTTTCTTGCCGTTATTCGTGACGCAATTGCTCGGCGCGTTTAACGACAACCTCTTCAAGAACGCTATGGTGCTGTTCGTCGTCTACAGCATCTATGATTCGGAAAAAGCCGAGGCGAAATTCAGCGCCATTGCTTCGGGCTTGTTCATCCTGCCGTTTTTCCTGCTGTCGGCCTTGTCCGGGCAATTGGCCGACATGCGCGACAAGGCGCGGATCATCCGCATCGTCAAATTCTGCGAGATACTGATCATGCTGGTCGGCGCGGTCGGGCTGTTGATGGCCTGGCGCGGGGTGGCCGTGGAAACCGTGGCGATCCCGCTGATGTTGCTGGGGTTGCTGGCGATGGGGGTGCATTCCACCTTCTTCGGGCCGATCAAATACGCGATCCTGCCGCAGCATCTGCACCCCGGCGAAGTGCTGGCGGGCACCGGGCTGGTCGAGGCGGGGACGTATATGGCGATCCTGGCAGGGACGATCCTGGCCGGGTGGATCCCGGTGCAATGGGCCGCGCTGGGCGTGGTGGTTACCGCGCTGCTGGGTTGGACGGTGTCGCGCGAGATTCCCCCGGCACCGCCGACGATCATCAACGAGCCTTTGGATTTCCACTTCATCCGCTCGTCGATCGCGCTGGTGCGCAATTGTATGCATGACCGGCGCGTGTTTCTGGCGATCATGGCGATCAGCGTGTTCTGGGCGATCGGTTCGGTGCTGATCATCCAATTCCCACCGCTGGCGCGCAACGTGCTTTCCGCCAGCAAAGAAGTGGCGAGCCTGTTTCTGGTGATGTTCTCGGTGGGAGTGGCGCTCGGCTCGGTGTCGATCAATGCCTTGCTCAAGGGCAAGGTCTCGGCGCGGTTTTCGCCGGCTTCGGTAATCGGCATGGGCGTGTTCGTGGTGCTGTTCGAACAGGTGTGCCAGCGCTGGTCAGTGCCGAAGGCGGCCGGGCTGCTTAATGTCGCCCAATTCATTGCCCAGCCGCTGGCGGTGCCACTGTTGATCACGCTGCTGGGCATCGCGGTGTGCGGCGGCATGTTCGTGGTGCCGCTCTATGCGTTTCTTACCACTTTCGTCGATAAGTCGCAGGCCGCGCGGACGATCGCTGCTAACAACATCGTCAATTCCGGAGCGATGGTGCTCGGAGCCGGACTGGCGGTGGCGCTGAGCGCGGTGGGCGTGCCGATCGTCGAGCAATTGCTGCTCAGTGCGGCGATGTGCTTGCTGTCAGCCTGGATGGGGTGGTTATTGTACTGCGCGGAAGTTTGCGCCTGAAGCGCAAAGAATCAGGCGAAAAACACGCTGAATGCGACGAAGCAGGCGCAATAAGCGAGCATGAAGTCCTTCACACTCTGCAGCGTCGAATGGCTCGCACGCCAGCCGCGCAGAGGCAGGCGCGTCGGCCAATTCGCATGGTGATTGAACGGGAGTGGGACCACCTGACCACTGCGGCGGATGGGAAGTGGCAATGGTCGCAGCATAGGATAGCGAGCATTGTCACCGCGTCGAATCAGGGCCGGACTCAAAGATGCGCTCATGCAGTCGCATTAAGGTTTTGTTAGCCTTTGCGACAAGGGTGCGATCCGTCCCGTTATGGGATGCCCCGCAATGACACGTTTATCGCTCGGACAATGCGACAATATAATCCCATTCCGCCGGGGTGATCGTCGCCACCGACAGTCGCGACAGCCGCACCAGCTCCATATCCGCCAGCGTTGGATCGGCCTTGATCTCCTTGAGCGTGACCGGCCGCTTCAGCTTGCGCAAAGGCTTGACCCTGACCGCCGCCCATTTGCCTTCGGGATCGCTGGGATCGGTGAGCCCGGCCTCGCTGATGGTGACGATACCGACAATCTCGAGCCCGATGTTGGAATGGTAGAAAAACGCCTGGTCGCCGACTTTCATCGCCCGCAGATTATTGGCGGCGCGGTGATTGCGCACGCCGTCCCAAGTGCCTTCGCCCTCGGCGATGAGCGTGTCCCAGCCATAAGCATCGGGCTCGGATTTCATCAGCCAATAGGCGGTATTTTTGGTCATGCACGGGTACTCCGGATCGCTTATGCGAGGTAGCAGCCTCCCTAACGCCATCCGCTTCACAGGACCAGCCATGGACCTTGCCGCTTTGCCCGTTCTCTCCTTGACCGAAGATGCCGCGCTATTGTCCCGAGAATTGGGAGCAAGCTTTCGCCAATTCGGCTTTGCGCTCGTCAAGGATCACGGAATCGATCCCGGCCTGATCGCACGGGGTTGGGTGCTTACGCGGCAATTCTTTGCGCTCGGTCCACAGGAAAAGCAGCGCTATTGTCTGCCGGGGCAGGGCGGCGCGCGCGGCTATACGCCCTTCGGCAAAGAGATCGCCAAAGGCGCGGCCCTGCCCGATCTCAAGGAATTCTGGCATGTTGGCCGCACCTTGCCGCCCGGCCATCGGCTGGCGGCCGACGCCATGCCGGCTAATGTCTGGCCGGATCGGCCTTCCGGATTTCGCGAACTCTTCACCGAGCTGTTCGCGGCGTTCGATAGCATCGGCGCCGTGATCCTGTCGCGGATCGCGGTCGATCTGGGGCTACCGCCGGACGCCTTCGCCGCCGCCACCGAAGAAGGCAATTCGGTGCTGCGCCTGCTGCATTATCCCCCGGTCGAGGCGAGCCAGGCAGGCGCCATCCGCGCCGGCGCACATGAGGATATCAATCTGATCACCCTGTTGCTCGGGGCCGAAGAGGCCGGGCTGGAATTGCTGACGCGGCAGGGCAATTGGGTGCCGGTGTCGCCACCCGCCGGCGCGCTGGTCGTCAATATCGGCGATATGCTGCAGCGGCTGACCAATCATGTTCTGCCTTCCACCACGCACCGCGTGCGCAACCCCGAAGCGGCGCGGGCCGGGCTGAGTCGCTATGCGATGCCGTTTTTTCTCCATCTGCCGTCGGATTACCCGCTGCAGACGCTTCCGGGCTGCATATCGGATGCGCAGCCCGACCGCTATCCGGAGTCGATCACCGCCGATGAATTTCTGCAGGAGCGGCTGCGCGAAATCGGGCTGAAGAGGTGATCCGCTTCAGCGCGCCGCGAGTCATCCCCGATGCATCCGACCCCGGCTATTGGCTGGTGAATGCCAGGATCGGGGTGAAGATCCCCGATGACCAATACAGCATCGCCATCTTTGCGAATAATCTGTTCAATACGGCCTACACGACCTTCGGTTCATCCTCCCCTGCTACAGGCACCCAGGACAATTGGGGTAACCCGAGGGTGATCGGCGCGGAGTTCGACGCGAAATTCTGAAAATGCGAGTGCCTTTTGACCGATCTCTGCCTCAGGCCTATCCCTGCAGGAAATACAGGCAGGGAGGCAGAACGCGTGGAAAAGACGATTTTCCTTTTTCAACGCCACAAGGACCGCAGCCGCGAGGATTTCGCCGCGCACTACATCGAGCGGCACGCCCCGCTCGGCGCCAGGCTGACCCGATCGCTGCTCGGCTATACGGTGAATCTCGTCGAAACCGAGGGTGGGCCGGACGCGATCACCGAGCATTGGTTGCACGACGCGATGGATCTGCTGACCCCGGATATCGCCTATGCGTCCCCGGAGGATTTCGCCGCCGTAGTGGCCGACGATCGCACGCTGTTCGATGATTTCGTGCTGCATGTCGCCGTTGCGGAAACGATCCTCGTAGCGGCAGAGCCATGCGACACCTCGCCCGGCGCATTGACCCCCGAACCCAAGCTGATCTGGCTTTACCCCGATGCCAAAACGGCGCCACCGCCGCCGCCAGGCGCGCGCCGGGTGGTGGACAATCACATCGGCTACAAGCTTGTTTTCGAGGATGGCCTGCGCAAGCGCGTGGCGCCGGACTATGCATTGATCCGCATGGCCTGGGGGCTCGATCAGGCCGTTGCCGGGCCCGAAGGGTCAAAAGGCTTCGTGGTCAGGGAGCACTGCTTCATCAAGGCGCCCGGCTGGGATGCGCCACGCGGATGAATTCTTGCGGGAGCGGTTGCTGGAGTTCCTGTTGAAAGGCTGAATTTAAGCTAAGATATAGTCTTGGGGCCAGAGGCCCCAAACCCCGGCCCTGTCGGTGTTGTGTGTCGTTCGGTCGGAGCGCGGTATCGCAGCGTTGCTGTCTGGCTTACCGTTCTTGCAAAAATACAACGGGGATGTCCGGAATGAGGTGGGGAGCGGAATGTCGGCTTTCAGGCAGATAGATGGTTATAGCTACCGCTTACAGCGAAGTATGCCTATTTTCTTAAAGCAATACTCCGATGAGAAGCTGCCCGTAGTGATCCTGCACCGCAATGACTCAGCCTTACCGGCCACGTACAATCTGCGCAGGTTCCTTCGAGCGCATGTGTTCGGCAAATAAGAAGAAGTCTGATTTAAAGGAATCAGAAAAACAAATGCTTAGAAAATTGAGTGTCGCATCTTTCGGAATTTCGGGATAAAAGCAAAATGGAAGAGATTTTTCTGTTTTCTTAAAATTCCATAATACATTTTGAAATTTACTAAACACTCTGAATTCGAATGTCGTTTCAAAATTTTTTGATTGAGTAGTTGATTTCCATGCGATCTTATTTATAATCAATGCATAATAGCACGCCGAATTGGATTTATATATACGACTATTATTATAGCTAAAGTTAGTTATATATTCTTTATTGTTGTGAACTATCACGGTAGAGCCTTCACCTATGTTCGCGCTGCGGCGAATTGTAGGTATTTCTAAAGAGTCTATCTGTAAATTTGGTTCAAAAGATTTACTTAGTGCAGCATAAAATCGTGAGTCTTGTTTTGAGTGAGTGGCCGAATCGATAAGTGCTGGCAAAATCCCACCCACATATGCCAAGCCGCCACTCGAATTTGATGAGATTTGAGCGGTCGGCCATATGTGCAACTCACAACCATCTGCTTTCTCTGTAGGGATCAATCCGTCCTTGATGAATTTGCGAGCATCCAAGGCTTGCTCGACTTCAGTCACTGCCGCCGGTACGCGCTCAGTTGGATTAGCCACTGTTCCAGATTGAGCATGCGCATTTTCAAAAATAGTGAACCAAATAAGCGTCGAATTGAGCAATATTTTTCTTTTCATTCAGGCCCCCTAAGGCCCGTGGACATTTAGCGGCATGCGATGATTGTTGCGGCGAGGTTGAGATTGGCGCGGAAGCTCTGGTCAGTTTTGTCGTAACGGGTTGCGATTCCCCGGAATTCCTTGATTTTGGCGAA
>JAMFSI010000138.1 GCA_026225215.1 Sphingomonas palustris
TGCACTTCGTTTGTGAACTTAGGGGATCCATTCTCGCTACGCCGGTTATATCCGCATTCGCGGCAAGCTTGGGACGCAAAGGGCGTTTCTTCGTACCCCTTGGTTGTGAAAATCGATGGCAACGGTTGGCCAAGAAACGCTGCGCTGAATGGATCCTGACTTTCGTCAGGATGACCAATCGGGCACGATTCCATATGCCATTCCCCTCCCCTAAAGAGGAGGGGAAGTGATGTTGCCCATCTCGCTTATGAATCGCTCGCGGATATCAGCGCCTTTGTAGAGGGATCAGTTGTCGGCACATCACCCTCGCCATAGCGCGGCGCGTTTTCGATCAGCGGCACATCCTCGATCTCGCGTTTGCCGATCTCGATGTGTTTCTCACGCAAACGGCGCCCGGCAGACAAGACATTGCGCTCGAAACTGCCAACGAACTTGTTGTAATGATCGACCGCACTACTCAGACCTGAGCCAACACGCTTCATATGTTCGGCCGCTACCGCCAGGCGGTCGTACAATTCGCCGCCCATCCGCCCGATCTCGCGTGCTTCGGTAGCAAGCCCATCCTGCCGCCAGACTTGCGCCACGGTGCGCGCGATCGCGACGAGATTGGTCGGGCTGGCGAGCAGCACGCGATTGCGGAAGGCGTAATCCCAAAGCTCCGGATCCTGCTCCATCGCGGCGGCAATGAAATGTTCGCCCGGCACGAACATCAGCACATAATCCGGCGCTTCGGGAAACTGGCTTTGATAGCTTTTGGCCGCCAAGGTCTGGATGTGGTTTTTCATCGAAACTACGTGCGCTCTGAGCGCGGCCAAGCGAATCAGCTCATCATCGGCCTCGAATGCCTCTTGATAAGCATTCAACGACACTTTGGCGTCGATCACCAACAGCTTGTTGCCCGGCACGCGAACGATAGCATCGGGACGCAGCCGCCCCTCATCGGTGTCGATCGAATGTTCGGTAACGAAGTCAGTGTGTTCGGTGAGGCCGCATTGTTCAAGAACATTGCGCAGCGCCTGTTCGCCCCATCGCCCGCGCGCCTTGGGGGCATTGCGCAACGAATTACCGAGACGCGCCGCCTCGCTGCGCACTTGCTCCTGACCCGCGCGCATCGCTTCGATCAGCCCAGTCAGCTGCCCGAACGAATCGACGCGCTTGGCCTCAAGCGCCGTCACTTGTTCTTCATAGCTTTTGAGACGCTGACCCACCGGCTCCAGGAGAGACCGCAACCGCTCGGCGCTGGTTTTCTCACTTTCCGAAAAGCGATCCTGCGCGCGTTTGAGGAAAGCCTCCTGCGCGCTTTCCAGCACCTTCGCGCCTGCCGCCTCGAACTCCTTGCGCAGTGTCTCTTGTGAAGCGAGCAAGAGGCGTTTCTGCTCCTCGAAATGCTCGGTATTGGCGGTTAGCGTCGCCAGTTGCCCCTGCAGATTTTCGCGATCGGCGCGGACTGTGGCGAGGTCACTTGCCAGCGCAGCAGCATGGCTGGCCCGTTCGCGCAGGGTAGCCAATTCGCTATCGGCCTGCCGACACCGCCCATCAAGCTCGCGTGCCTCGCTATCGCGTGACGCAAATCGCTCGCGCCATTCGCCCTCGCCCTGCTTCCCGAAAAACCAGCCGACCGCCAAGCCCGCGAGCAGCGCGACAATCGCCATAAGGATCGGAGCAATGGACAAATTCGCGGCACCCATTCATTGGAACATACCGCGAACTTAGGCTAATCCGCACCCGCGATCAAGCCGCCTTGCGCGCTTTTTCCAGCTTCTTGAGCGCCATATTGCGCTTCAGCCGCGACAGATGGTCGATAAACAGGATGCCCTCGAGGTGATCCATCTCATGCTGGATGCAAGTCGCCATCATCCCGGTCATGGCCTCTTCCTGCCACTTTCCGTCGATATCCTGCCAGCGCAACCGTACCGCCGCCGGGCGCTCGACATCGGCGTAGATCTCGGGAACGGACAAGCAGCCTTCGGAATAGACCGAGAAATCTTCTGACGGATCGATCAGTTCCGGATTGATGAAGACACGCGGATTGGGCACGCGCGGCGGCTCCTCAGCGTCCTCATCCTCCTCGCCCCCGGCGATATCGGCGGGCTCGCCGCCATCCTGCAAATCCACCACCACCACGCGCAGCGGCACGTCGATCTGGATCGCGGCGAGACCGATACCAGGGGCATCATACATCGTCTCGAACATATCGGCGACCAGCGCCTTCAATTCGTCGTCGAAATGTTCAACAGGTTTGGAAATCCGCTTCAACAACGGATTGGGAACTTCAAGGATCGTGCGAATGGCCATACGCGCCAAATAGTGTCGTTTCCGGTGGCGATCAAGGCTGGCAGTCAGGTGATGGGGCGCCGGGCCCGCAACGCCTGCGCCAATGTCCCCTCATCGAGATAATCGAGTTCGCCGCCCACCGGCAGGCCATGCGCCAATTGTGTAACGCGCAGCGGCAGGCCTTCGAGGCGCTCGGCGATATAATGCGCGGTGGTCTGACCCTCCAGCGTCGCGTTCATCGCCAGCACCACCTCGTCAATACCGCCAGCCGAGACGCGCGCCAGGAGCGCCCCGATGGTCAGATCCTCGGGCCTTATGCCATCAAGCGCCGAGAGCCGCCCGCCCAGCACATGGTAACGCCCCGGAAACAGCCGCGCCCGATCGAGCGCCCACAGATCGGCGACATCCTCGACCACGCACAGCGCGCGGGCATCGCGGCGCGGGTCGGCGCAGATCGCACAGGGGTCGCTGGTATCGACATTGCCGCAGATATGGCACTCGCTCAGCCCCTCGCGCAGGCCGTCGAGCGCTTCGAGCAGCGCCACCAGCGACGTATCGCGCCGCTTGATCAGCCACAGCACCACCCGCCGCGCCGAACGCGGGCCCAGACCGGGCAGGCGCGCCAGTTGCGCGGTCAACGTCTCGATCTCTTGCGATGCCATGGCCTGCCAGATAGGGCGCTGAGCGGAAAACAAAAAGGCGTAAAAACGGAAGGCTCTTCGCTGCATGCGCGTGATTGTCATGGGAACACCCGAGTTCGCAGTACCGACGCTGGTTGCGCTGGCGGCGGCGCACGAGGTGGTTGCTGTATATACCCAGCCGCCACGTCCGGGTGGCCGGCGCGGGCGCGAACTGACCCCCTCACCCGTGCAGCGCAGGGCCGAGGAATTGGGCATTGCGGTGCGCCATCCCGTTTCGCTGAAGGGCGCAGCGGAGCAGGCGGAATTTGCCGCTTGGCAGGCGGATATCGCCGTGGTCGCCGCTTACGGCCTGATCCTGCCGCGCGCTATTCTGGATGCGCCGCGTTTGGGTTGCCTCAATCTCCATGGCTCGCTGCTGCCGCGCTGGCGCGGGGCCGCGCCGATCCAGCGGGCGATTTTGGCGGACGATGTCGAGACCGGGGTGGACATCATGCGGATGGAGGCGGGGCTCGATACCGGCGCGGTGCTGGCCGAGGCGCGCACGCCGATTGAGCGCAAGAACGCGGGGCAATTGACTAATGAGCTAGCGGGGCTTGGCGCAGCACTGATCGTGCAGGTGCTGGCCAATCTGGACGCCTATCCCGAGGTGCCGCAACCCGGCGAGGGCGTGACTTACGCGCATAAGCTAGACAAAGCTGAGGCCCGGCTCGATTTTAGCGCCCCCGCCGAGGCAGTCGAGCGTCATATCCGCGCCTTCGCCCCCTCCCCCGGCGCGTTTTTCGAGCTGGAAGGCGAACGCTATCGCATTCTGGCAGGCGATCCAATCGCGGGCAGTGGTGAGCCGGGGACCGTCATCGATGATCGTCTGACCATCGCCTGCGGCGCAGGCGCGATCGCGCCCAGCCAGGTCCAGCGCGCTGGACGTCCGGTGATGGACACCGCCGCGCTGCTGCGCGGACGCGCGATTCCCGCGGGCACGAAGCTGGCGTGACTCGCTTCGCGCTAACCCTGGAATTCGACGGCGGCCCATTCATGGGGCTGCAACGGCAAGCGCACGGACCATCGGTGCAGCAGGCGGTCGAAGAAGCTGCGCAGGCGATCACCAGCGAGACGATCACCATGGCGGCGGCAGGGCGTACCGATGCCGGGGTGCATGCGCTGGCGATGCGCGCGCATATCGACATCGCCAAACCCATCACCGCGTTTCGCTTGATGGAGGCGCTCAACGCCCATCTGCGCCCCGCCCCGATCGCCGTGCTGGCCTGCGAGATCGTGCCCGATGACTGGCACGCGCGCTTTTCCTGCACCGGCCGCAGCTACATCTACCGCATCGCCAACCGCCGCGCACCGCTGGCGCTGGATGCGGGCAAAGCCTGGCATGTCACGCATCCGCTCGATGTCGAGGCGATGCACCGCGCCGCGCAGGCACTGGTCGGGCAGCATGATTTCACCACTTTTCGCTCGGTGCACTGCCAATCGGCATCGGCGCTGAAGACGCTCGACCTGCTGACAGTGCGGCGCGATGGTGAAGAGGTGTTGATCGAGACGGCAGCACGCAGCTTTCTGCACCATCAGGTGCGCTCGATGGTCGGTTGCCTGGTGCTGGTCGGGCTGGGCCGCTGGCGCGAGGAGCAGATCGGTGAGGCGCTAGCAGCGCGCGATCGCGGGGCGCTAGGGCATAATGCGCCGGCGCAAGGGTTGTATTTTGTGGAGGCGCGGTACGATTAGAAGCAAATTCAACCACACTCGTCATGCTGAACTCGTTTGACGGCAAGCCTTCACTACGTTCCAGCATCCATCGTGCCTAAGAAAATGCGGTGCGTGGGGCACGATGGACCCTGAAACGAGTTCAGGGTGACGAATGTTTTTTCGGCCCTCAACGGCGATTTCCCAACGCCTCATATTCTGTCGTGATAGAAAGAAGCGCCAGCTTGGAGACGTGTGATGACCTCTTATTCCCGCGAAACATTGACCATCCAAATGGACTCGGACCTTCTCGCCTCCGTTCGCAATCTTGCGGAAACCGAAGGAAAGCCGGTGCAATCATTGATCGATGAAGCACTGGCCGAGCTGATCAAACAGCGTCGGCAGGATAAGCCGCGAGCGCACGCCATGGCGGCTTACCAAGGAAGCCATCTGTCATTCGGACAACTTTACAAAAAGCTGGCTGAATGACGGAGGGTTATAGGACTGGGCCAATTAGCTGAGTGCTATACCCGCCCCTCAGGCCTTCCCCACCACGCTCTCCGGCAAATCCTGCCCAAACACCCGCTGGTAATACTCCGCCACCAGCATCCGCTCGGTCTCGTCGCATTTATTCAAAAACGACAGCCGGAACGCAAAGCCCACATCCTTGAAGATCGCCGTATTCTGCGCCCAGGTGATGACGGTCCGCGGGCTCATCACGGTGGAGATATCGCCATTGATGAAGCCCTGACGAGTAAAATCGGCGACCTTGACCATGTCGGAAATGGTCTTTTCCACGATGTCCGGCACTTTCTTGTGAACGATCGAGGTCTCGACCGGGCCGGCGAGATAATTCAACCCGACGACGATGTTCCAACGGTCCATCTGGCCCTGGTTGATCGCCTGCGTGCCGTGATACAGCCCGCTGGTATCGCCCAGCCCGACGGTGTTGGCGGTGGCGAACAGGCGGAACCAGGGATTCGGGCGGATCACCCGGTTCTGGTCGAGCAGCGTCAGCTTGCCCTCGGTTTCCAGCACGCGCTGGATCACGAACATCACATCCGGGCGACCGGCATCATATTCGTCGAACACTAGCGCCGTCGGCGTCTGCAGCGCCCAGGGCAGCAGGCCTTCGCGGAATTCTGTGACTTGCAGGCCATCGCGCAGCACGATCGCGTCACGACCGATCAAATCGATGCGGCTGATATGCGCGTCGAGGTTGATGCGGATGCACGGCCAGTTGAGCCGCGCCGCGACCTGCTCGATATGCGTCGATTTGCCGGTGCCGTGATAGCCCTGGACCATGACGCGGCGATTGAAGGCAAAGCCCGCCAGGATCGCCAGCGTGGTGTCCGGATCGAAGACATAAGTGTCGTCGCGATCGGGCACGCGTTCATCGGCGACCGAGAAGGCCGGCACCTTCATGTCGATGTTGATGCCAAAGGCTTCGCGCACGGAGACTTCGCGATCGGGAACGGATAGCGCTGTAGCGCCGCGGCTGTCGGTCTTGAGTTCGGTCATGGCGCATCGGCCTATACGCGGGGGCGCTGCGCTGCAATAAGCTTTGCACAGAGAAAAGTGCTATTGCCGGAGGGGAACGGGATGCTGATCTATGGCGGCTTGCTATCGCCTTACGTGCGCAAGGTCGGCCTTGCCGCGGTCGAAAAGGGCATCGCCTGGGAATTGATCCTCACCAATCCGGGCTCGCCGGATGCCGATTTCCGTGCTGCCAGCCCCTTCGGCAAGATCCCGGCGATGAAGGACGGCGATTTTGCCCTCTCCGATTCGAGCGCGATCATCGCTTATCTGGAGGCGAAATACCCTACCCCGGCGCTTTTGCCTGTCGATCCGCAAGCCCGGGGCAAAGCGGTGTGGTTCGATGAATTCGCCGATACGATCCTGTGCGCCTCAGGGCTGAAAGTGCTGTTCAACCGGTTGGTGGGCCCGAAACTGCTCAAAATTCCCGGCGATGAAGCGATTGCCGCGCAGGGTGAAGCCGAATTGCCACGAATTTATGCTTATCTCGAAAGCGTCGCGCCGGTAGAGGGATGGCTGGTCAAAGACGGGTTTTCGCTGGCCGATATCGCGGTAGCCTCGATCCTGCGCACGCTTGAATATGTTCATGTCGCGCCGAAGCCGGAAGAATATCCGGCAATTGCGGCGTGGTACGACCGGGTGCGTGACCGGCCTGCCTGGCAACAGATCGCCACGCAGGAGGATGCCGTGCGGCGACGGCGTTCCTAGGCTGAACACCTTGCCGAGAATCGAATGAAGCAATAGTATCATGCGCAAGGCCGAGGTCGCCTCGGCATCACACCGGGAGAGACGCCATGACCAAGCTGCAAGGGAAATGGATCTGGTACGAACTGCTGACCGGCGATGCCGCTGGTTCAAAGGCGTTCTATGAGGCCGTACTCGGTTGGCGCATTACCCTCGGCGCGATGCAGCCGATGAATTACGGCCATATCGTCAACGATGATGATCAGGCCACCGGCGGCTTGCTACCCTTGACTGCAGAAATGACCGCGAACGGCGCTCATCCGACGTGGCTCGGTTATATCAGCGTCGATGATTGCGATGACACCGTCAAGGCGATCGCAGCCCAATCCGGCAAGCTGCTGATGCCGGCCTTCGATATCCCCGATGTCGGTCGCATCGCCATGGTCGCGGATCCCGATGGCGTGCCATTCTATATCATGACGCCAAAAATGCCCGAAGGCGGCGGCGGCAGCACCGCTTTCGACCGCGAAAAGGTAGGGCGCTGCGGCTGGAACGAATTGCTGGCGCCGACCCAGGCTACCGCCCTCGACTTCTACACCAGCCTGTTCGGCTGGACGCTGCCCGAGCCAATGGACATGGGCGATTGGGGCAAATATCAGTTCATCGACGATGGCGGCGGAATGATCGGCGCGATCATGCAGAAGCCGGCGCAAGCGCCGCAGGGCGGCTGGCGCTTCTATTTCCGCGTGCCCGATATCGATGCCGCCGTGGCCGAAACCAAGGCGCGCGGCGGGCAAATATTCCAGGGGCCGATGGAGGTGCCCGGCGGCGATTGGGTGATCAACGGCCTCGACCCGCAAGGCATCGCGTTCAATCTGGTTGGCGCTCGCCCCCACGCCGCGACATGACCGGTGTCAGCCTTTGCCTGTGGTATGACGGCGATGCCGAGCAGGCCGCGTCGTTTTACGCCGCCACCTTCCCCGACAGCGCGGTAACCACCATTCACCGCGCGCCAGCCGATTATCCCGACGGCAAGCAGGGCAACGCGCTGATGGTGGAATTCACCGTGCTGGGCCTGCCATGCGTCGGGCTCAACGGTGGGCCGCAATTTCGCCATAGCGAAGCCTTCTCGTTTCAGGTCTTCACCGAGGATCAGGCCGAGACCGATCGCTACTGGCACGCGGTGGTCGACAATGGCGGGCAGGAAAGCCAATGCGGCTGGTGCAAGGACCGCTGGGGCGTGTCATGGCAGATCGTGCCGCGCGCGCTCAACGCCGCCATGGCCGATCCCGACCGTGCCGCCGCCAAACGCAGCATGGAGGCGATGATGAAAATGAAGAAGATCGACATCGCCGCCATCGAAGCCGCGCGTAATCAAGGATAATCAAGAATATGCTCGCGATCTATGGCCACCCGTTTTCGTCCTACACCTGGAAAGTGCTGATCGCGCTTTACGCTAACGAGACGCCGTTCGAACTGCGCGTGGTCGGGCCGGAAAATCCCGAGAACGCCGCCTTCGTCGCCGCCAATTCGGGGCCGCTGGGCAAGTTTCCGCTGCTCGTCGATGGCGACAATATCCTGTTCGAAAGCTCGGCGATCATCGAATATCTGGCGCGGCACCACGCCGGGGTCGAGGCGCTGCTGCCCGATCAGCCCGACGCCGCGATCGGGGTGCGAATGCTCGACCGCGTCTTCGACAATTACGTGATGGCGCCGATGCAGGCGGTAGTCGAAGAACATCTGCGCCCCGAGGACGCACGCGATCACAGCCGGATCGCCGCTGCGCGCGAGAAGCTGGACAAGAGCTACAGCTGGCTCGACGGCTGGCTGGAATATTACCCGACCTCGCCCCAAATCACCCTGATCGAATGCGCGGCAGCGCCGTCGCTCTACTACGCCGATTGGGTGCATCCGATCGGTAGCGCCCACCCTCGCCTGCGTCACTGGCTGAACCATCTCAAGGCATTGCCGCCCGTCGCGCGCTGCATCGCGGAGGCCGAGCCCTGGCGCGCGTTCTTCCCGGTGCCCACTCCCGAAAATGTCTGAAAGGGCCCGCATGCCGAACCCTGCTGCTCCGATCGACACTGCCCAGGAATTGTCGGTGACCTGTTTCATCGCCGCCGCGCCCGCAGTCGTCTGGCACGCGCTGACCGACCGGCAGGAAGAATGGTGGTGCCCCAAACCCTGGCGGGTGGAGGTGATCGAGCAGGATCGACGCCCGGGCGGTCGCTGCTCGATGGTGATGCACGGCCCCAACGGCGAGCGCGCCCCGCAGGAAGGAATTTACCTCGCCTGGGACGAGGGCCGGCGCGTGGTCACCACCGATGCCGTGACCCGTGATGGCGCCGACGATATCCGCCCCGCCGGTCCGTTCATGATCGGCTTCTGGGAAATTGCCCCCGAAGGCACGGGCACACGCTACACCGCCCGCGCCCGCCATTGGACCGACGAAGCGCGGCAGCAGCATGAAGCGATGGACTTCGTTCAGGGTTGGCAAGTCTGCGCCGATCAGCTCAAGACTTTGTGCGAGGCTAGCTAACGCAACGGACAATGTGACCCAATCCTCCCCCGCTGGGGGAGGTGGCAGCCCATAGGGCTGACGGAGGGGGCGGATTGCTCGACGGTTCTTCCCTCATTGTTTCCCGCCCAGCCACCCCCTCCGTCTCGCTCCGCGAGCCACCTCCCCCAGCGGGGGAGGATTTCAGTGAATGCGATCTAACAGACGACCTCTTTTTCACGCGAAGGCGGCGGCCTTGCGCAGCACTTGCCAGGCATCGACCACCGCCTGCAATTGCGTTTCATGGCTGCGATCGCCACCATTGCGGTCTGGATGGAAGCGGTGGACCAGTTCCGAATAGCGCGTTCGCAGCGCGCGTCGGTCGGCATCCAGCGGCAGACCGAAGACATCCAGCGCGCGGCGTTCCTCGGCGCTGACGATGCGGCCATCCTGACGCAACCCAACCGCCGCCGAGCCAACCCCGGCACGCGCGCGCATATGCGCGCCGATGGCATCCAGCGGGTCGGTAAAATCCGCCCAGCGCGGGCTTTGCCCGGCCCCAGCATCGGCGCGAAACACGCGGCTTTCGCGGTCCCAGCCGTGCAGCGGCGAATGCGCGGCCATGATTTCGTCGGCACTCATGCCTTCGAAGAAATCATAGCGGGCATTGAACTCGCGAATATGATCGAGGCAGAACCAGCGGTAGTCACCCGGCCCGTCGAAGCCCGGCGAACGAACGCCCGGTGCGCGAAATTCGCCCGCTTCGGAGCACCCCGGCCAATCGCATGGGCGTCGCGAGCCGGAGACCCTGCCGTGGAAACGGTCATGCTTCATGCGAAGCGGCAGAGGAAAAAGGGGGATGGTCGCATCATGCGCTTCGGATTTATCGCAGGATCGCTTACAAGAAAAGTGACAGGAGTGCAGATGACCGGCCCAATCGAACAGGAAATCACCAATTTACTGCGCGCCGCCTTTGCGCCGAACCGGCTCGAGGTGATCAATGACAGCGCCAGCCATCATGGCCATGCCGGCCACGATGGCTCGGGCGAATCGCATTTCACGATTCTAATCGAAAGCACCGCCTTCGCCGGGATGTCGCGGCTCGAACGCCAGCGCCGGGTCAATCGCGAATTGGGCGACATCCCGGGGCAAAGAGTGCATGCGCTGGCAATCAAGGCCAGCGCCCCGGACGAATAACCCGGCGAATCAGCCCGAAAAGATGGACCGGCAGATGACGGAATTACAAGCGATCCGGCTCGCCAGCGGCATCACGCTCGACGTCTGGGATAGCGGCCCGCGCGATGCCCCGGCGCTTATTTTCCTGCACGGCTTTCCCGAAAGCTACCGCAGCTGGCGTCACCAGATCGCGCATCTGTCCACCCGCTTTCGCTGCATCGCCCCCGATCAGCGGGGCTATGGCGGTTCGTCCAAGCCTGCCAATGTCCGCGATTATGTTCCCGACCGCCTGATTGGCGATATCTTCGGGCTAGCCGATGCGCTGGATGTGCCGCGCTTTACCGTGATCGGTCACGACTGGGGGGGCGCAATAGCCTGGGGCGTGGCGCTGATGGGGCAGTTCAATGGGCGAGTGACGCAAGCGGTAATCGCCAACGCCCCGCATCCGGCACTATTCCAGCGCCTGCTCTACACCGATCCGGTGCAGCGCGCAGCCAGCCAATATATGCGATTGTTCCGCGATTCCGCCAGCGATGCGCTGGTGCGCGAACATGGCCTGGGCGGGGTACTACGGAAAGCCTTTGGTGATCGGGCGGTTCCGTCGATCGAGCCCGATGAGCAAGCCGCCCTCGCCCATCGTTGGCAGGACCGCGACGCCGCCTTCGCCATGCTTAACTGGTACCGCGCCAGCCCAATCGAGGTGCCGGCGATGGACGCGGCTTACACCGCGCCAGCAGGCTGGCAGCCACCTGCCCTGCCCCGATCGTCGCTGCCGACGCTGGTGATCTGGGGCATGGACGACACCGCGTTACCGCCGTGTAACCTGGTCGGACTGGAGGCCTTGGTCAGCAATCTGAAGATAGTTGAAGCGCCCGGTAGCGGGCACTTTGTGCCGTGGGAAGCACCGGGGGCGGTGAATGCGGCGCTGGATAAATTTCTAAGAGTTCGGCACCCCTAAATCCTCCCCGGCACGGGGAGGGGGACCGCCCGCAGGGTGGTGGAGGGGGCCCAGCTATCCTGACGCACCGTCGTTAGTTGGTTAGGAGACGCGGCCCCCCTCCGCCAGCTACGCTGGTCCCCCTCCCCGTGCCGGGGAGGATTTTGCACCGTCGGTTTTAAACCCCCAGCCAACTCACCCACGCCCCATGGGCATGCGCCTCGCCCAGCAAGGTCCAATCCTCCGGCCCCGGCCAATAGCGCACTCGCAATTCATGGCGGAAGCTCTGCCGATTGGTCTCCAGCATGATCCAGGCCAGCGGGTGCTCGCGCGTCGCTCGTGCCCCCGCCGCCGTCATCGCCGCCTCGATCCGGGCTCGGCTGGCCGGTGCGATATATTGCCAGACGATACTATGGAAAAACACCCGCGTCACGCCAGCGACCTGCGGTTCGGCCAGGCGTAGCTCCAGCCAATCGGCGGCATCGGCGCGGGTCAGCGTCGGGGGCCGTTCGCAGGCCAGCTCGATGATCCGTTCAAGCCGCTCCAGCCGATAGCGGTTATCCGGCCAGACATAGCTCTTGAGCCGCATTGCCTGCGCATTGTCGGTGAGATCGATAGGCGCCTGATCGCAGCCGGAAATAGCAATGATTTCGACCGGATTGGCTGGCGGCGGCGATCCGCGCCATTCCGGCTTGATCAGCACCGGCGAATCTTCTGGGCCAAATCTCACCCCGCCAAGATCGTAAGCGTAGCGATCGATCATGGTGTTGCAGCCGCCGCTGGCGCCCAGTTCGTTCAGTTCGAAGCGCGGGCTCGTTCGCGAGGACAGCCACGCCAGCGCGGCGATGATCGAAGCCGAGCGCCCCGCCTCATTGGTCTGCGGCGGCCCATCGAGCCAGGGTAACAGCTCCGCATCATGATCGCGCATGACCGCGAGCAGGATCGCATCGACCTCCGCCTGAGCGGTGACCTCGCCAGCATAGATCGGCGCCAGCCGCTGGTCGCCATCGGTCAGATGCAGAAAATGAAAACCGGCTGCCAGCCTTAGCGGCATGGCATCCGCCATCGCCGCACCCGGCCATGTGGCGATCCTTCGTCCGGTCGCGGTATTGCTGTGCATCAGCGCCTGCAGCGCCAAGCAGATTCGCCCGGTGATCGGCGCATCGTTGCGCGCACCATGTTCCGCTTGCCAGCGAATGACTTGTTCGATGCTGGCCGTGCCCATGATGTCGCCGCTGGTGTCCGCCATTTCCTTGCCCTTTCGCCGATGCGGTTCTAAGTGCGCCGGGCCATGACCTTCCCTGTCGATCTCCGCCCCGCCGTCGATCCGGCGTTGACCCCGCTGACTTTTGCGGTGCCCAAAGGACGCATCCTCGAGGAAGCGCTACCGCTGATGGCGCGTGCCGGGGTGGTGCCCGAAGGCGAGTTCCACGACAAGCATTCGCGCGCCTTGTCCTTTGACTGCCCCGATGGTTTCGGCGGTAGCGCCATGCGAATCATCCGCGTGCGCGCCTTCGACGTCGCCACCTTCGTCGCGCATGGCGCGGCGCAGGCGGGAATCGTCGGCTCCGACGTGGTCGAAGAATTCGCCTATTCCGAACTGTATGCCCCGGTCGATCTGAACATCGGCCATTGCCGCTTGTCGGTGGCCGAGCCGGCGGACAACACTGGTGGGGGCGACGCCGGCGTCAGCCATTTGCGCGTCGCCAGCAAATATCCGCACCTTACCCGCAGCCATTTCGAAGCGCAGGGCATCCAGGCCGAAGTGGTCAAGCTCAACGGCGCGATGGAACTGGCGCCGGGGCTGGGTCTGGCCGGGCGGATCGTCGATCTGGTTTCGACCGGGCGCACCCTCAAGGACAATGGCCTGGTCGAAACCAGTGTGATCATGAACATTTCGGCGCGGCTGATCGTCAACCGCGCCGCGTTCAAGACCGATCCGCGCGTCGGCGCGCTGGTCGAAGCCTTCCGCGCGCTGGTCAGCGAGGCGGTTCCGGCCTGATGTTGCGGCTCAACTCCCGCGATCCGGGCTTTGCCGAGGCTTTTGCGCGGCTGGTGGCGGATCGACGCGAAAGCGATCCCGCGGTCGCTCAGGACGTCACCGCGATCCTCGCACAAGTGCGCAGCCAAGGCGACGACGCTCTGGCCGAATTGACGCAGCGCTTCGACGGCCACACGCTGACCAGCGAAGCTGATTGGCGGATTTCGGCCGAAGCATGTGCCGCCGCTTTCGCTGCACTCGACCCGGCGTTGCGCGGCGCTCTCGAACTCGCTGCAGACCGCATCCGCGATTATCACGCCGCGCAAAAGCCCGAATCCCGCGATTATACCGACGCCGCCGGGGTGCGGCTCGGTGCGCATTGGCGCGCCGTCGATGCGGCGGGTCTGTATATTCCCGGTGGCCGCGCCGCTTATCCCTCTTCCCTGCTGATGAACGCCATCCCAGCCAAGGTCGCTGGCGTGGAACGGCTGGTGGTGGTGACCCCCACCCCGCGCGGCGAAGTCAATCCGCTGGTGCTCGCCGCTGCGCATCTGGCCGGAGTCGATGAAGTATGGCGCGTCGGCGGCGCGCAGGCGGTGGCTGCGCTCGCTTACGGCACGCAACGGATTCAGCCAGTTGACGTTATTACCGGACCGGGCAACGCCTGGGTTGCCGAGGCCAAACGCCAGTTGTTCGGCGTCGTCGGCATCGACATGGTCGCCGGGCCAAGCGAGATTCTCGTGATCGCCGATGGCGCGAACGATCCCAGCTGGATCGCCGCCGATCTGCTGAGCCAGGCCGAGCACGATCCGGTGGCGCAGTCGATCCTGATCACCGACGACGCCGCTTTCGCCGACCGCGTGGCCCAGGCCGTGACGGTGGAGTTAGCTACTCTCCAGACCCAGCCGGTGGCCGAGGAAAGCTGGGACACTTATGGCGTGATCATCGAGGTCGCCCATCTCGACGAAGCCCCTGCGCTCGCCAATGCCCTGGCCGCCGAGCACGTCGAGATCGCGGTGGCCGACCCCGAGCCGCTGTTCGCGCGCATTCGCCATGCCGGTTCGATCTTCCTGGGCCGCCATACCCCCGAAGCGGTCGGCGATTACGTCGCCGGGCCCAATCACGTGCTGCCTACCGGGCGCCGGGCGCGGTTCGCCTCGGGCCTGTCGGTGCTCGATTTCATGAAGCGCACCAGCTTTATCCAGCTCGATGACGCCGCGCTGCACGCCATCGGCCCCGCAGCCGTCGCCCTCGCCCATGCCGAAGGGCTGCCTGCGCATGCGCGCTCGATAGAAGTGAGATTAGCTCGATGAACGCGAAGGCCCAGGCCCGCTCCGCCGCGCGGCTCGCTGCCGTCCAGGCGCTGTACCAGCAGGCGATGGAAGCGACGCCGCTCGCCAGCCTGCTCGATGAATTCCACCGCCACCGGCTCGGGGCGACGATCGAAGACCTCGAGTTCAACGCTGCGGAAACCGAATTCTTCGACGATATCGTCAGCGGCGTGGTCGCGCGCGGCGCGGAAATCGATACGCAATTATCGGCGAAGCTGGCCGAGGGCTGGCGCCTCGAACGGCTCGACAAGACCATGCTGCAAGTGCTGCGCGCCGGCGTTTACGAACTGATCGCCCGCACCGATATCGCCACCGGCACCGTGATCAACGAATATGTCGATGTCGCCCATGCTTTCTTCGATGCGCGCGAAGCCAAATTCGTCAACGGCGTGCTCGATGCCGTAGCCAAGGCGGTGCGTTAGTTTGGTGGCTAGCGGCTCCGGCGGCGAGCTGGCCTTCATCCAGAACCTGCGGGCACTCGCCACGCATCCCGCTGCACGCGGACTGAACGACGATTGCGCAGTGCTCGAACTGGGCGCCGAAACGCTGATTCTCACCCATGACATGATGGCCGAAGGCGTGCATTTCCTGGCCCGCCAGGACCCGGCCGATGTCGCCTGGAAACTGGTCGCCACCAATCTGTCGGATCTCGCGAGCAAGGGCGCTCAGCCGCTTGGGGTGCTGTTGGGCTATAGTTTGGGCGGGGACGATGCGCGCTTTGTGGCCGGCCTGGTAGCAGCCCTTGCCGCTTACGACACGCCCTTGCTCGGTGGCGACACGATTGCTCTCTCCGATGCCGATACCGGCCCCCGCACATTTGGGCTGACCGCAATCGGGCGGGCGACACATCTGCCGGTGCCCTCGCGCGCAGGGGCCAGGGTCGGTGATCTGCTGTGGCTGACCGGCGCAGTGGGCGGCGCGATGCTGGGCCTCGAAGCGCTGCTGGCCGAAGACCCCGATCCCGAGCACAGCCGCGCCTATCGCCGGCCCATCCCTCTACTCGCGCAAGGTCAAGCGCTCGCGCCTTCTGTCACCGCGATGATGGATGTGTCGGATGGGCTCTTGCTGGACGCCGCTCGCCTGGCTCGCGCCTCCGGGATCACTTTGACCATCGCCAAATCGGCCATACCGATCGCCACTAGCGAGGCCCGGCGCGACGAGGCGTTACGCTGGGGCGACGATTACCAGCTGCTGTTTACCCAGCCGCCCGGCACCGAACCGCCCGTTCTAGCCCATTGCATCGGTGAGGCGCTAGTCGCGGGCGATGATCCGATCGTGCTGGATGGCGTGCCGCTGAACGAGGCCAGTGGGCTGGGATATCAGCACGGTCCAGCGCGAAGCGCCGGTTAATCCCGCTGCGGCAAAGCCGAGCAATCGACACCGCGCGCTTCGAGCACCGGACGCAGCGCATAGAACGCGGCTTTATTCTTGTGAATCATGATATTGGGATAGAGGTGATGGATCACGTGATACTGCATGCCCGCGGACAGCAGATGGCCGCAACGGCTGCGGAACACGCGCGTATTGCCGTACCGGCCCTTGGCTTGGGTGCGCGGGTGGTGAGGTGCCCAGCTGAAGGTGAAGCGGATGTAGGATAGCGCCAGTTGGCGCGGCAACCACCACACCATCGCCGCCGCGATCGCATGCCCGGTCCAGGCCAGGATCGATAGCGCCGCCAGAAATCCCAGATGATAGAGCAACCCATGCCGCTGTGCGGCTTCCGCCTCGGGCGTCCCCATGGCGCGCAACACGCGGCCATAATTATATTGCACGCCCTGCACGCCCGGCTGGCGATTGTACCACGTCTTGAACAGCGCCGCCCAACTGTTGGGGGCATGGTCGCAATAATCCGGATCGCGCACCGGGTCGTTGCAATGGGTATGATGGGCGATGTGGGTGGCTCGCGCGACGGTGAACGGGATCACGATCGGGATCAGCGAAATCCAGCCAACCCATTCGTTCAGCAGGAGATCACGGCGGGTTTGCGATTTTCCAGCCGATTTGCTGGTATTCCAGCGGAGGTTGCCATGCATGCCCTCATGCCCGGTGATAAAACCACCGATGCCGATTAGAGTGGCGACAAGGCAGGCGGCAAGCGGATTGATCAGATGAAGAATGGTGAGTGGGAACAGGGCCAGCCAGGTAGCGAAACCCGCCAGCGAAATCACGGCATAAGGCCAGGACGCGCCCTTGTAGAAGCCACGCGCAATGGCAAGTTCTTCCTTGCGCAGTGCTCGCAGCTGCGTCCGTGCCGCTGCTTCCGGATCGCCCGGCCACGCGATCGGCGCGACATCGGCGGTCCAGTCGATCCGTTCGGCAATGTCGAAATCGATCTTGCTCAAGCGCCGAGCCTCCCTGTGATCACAGCCAGCGCCCACGCCAGACGGCAAGCAGTCCCCAGCCCGCACCGAAGGCCAGTCCGAACGCCGCGCGCGACAGGCCCCAGGGGCCGGCAAATCCGCCTAGCGCCATGATTTGGATCAGCAACGGCGCGATAAAACCAATTCCGAACAGGAATGGCGTCATCTTAACCAATCGCTGCATCACGAAAACCATTCCCTGCCGCCCCTGCATAAGCATTGCGCGGCTGTTTTACACGCAGGATACTTACTAGAAGGTAACGACCGCACCTGTCATAAACCGTGGTTTAGGCTTGCACCCCCCTTTTGCCGCCCTATACCCCTCGGCATGCCGGTTTCACGTCGAAATGGCGGAGACCGGCGTTTGGGCAACCATTGAGAGAGGGGATGCACGCGTGAATTCAGTTCCGATAGCAATCGGCTTGGGTCTGTTGGCCGTTATCTACGGCTTTATAACCAGTCGGCAGGTGCTGGGCGCATCTGCAGGCAATGCCAAGATGCAAGAAATTGCCGCGGCCATTCAGGAAGGCGCGCAGGCCTATCTGAAGCGCCAATACACCACCATCGCCATCGTTGGTGTTATTGTGGCCGCCATCATCTTCTTTTTCCTGGGCCCGATTTCCGCAGTCGGCTTCCTGCTCGGTTCGATCCTCTCGGGCGCAGCCGGTTTCATCGGCATGAACGTGTCGGTGCGCTCCAATGTCCGCACCGCTGCAGCAGCGCAGACCGGCTTGCAGGAAGGACTGACGCTGGCGTTTCGCGCCGGCGCCATTACCGGCATGCTGGTCGCGGGGCTTGCCCTGCTCGCCATTGCCGGCTTCTTCTATTATCTGACCAGCATCGCCGGTCATCAGCCGCAGGACCGCGTCGTCGTCACCGCGCTCACCGCGCTGGCGCTCGGCGCATCGCTGGTATCGATCTTCGCGCGCCTCGGCGGCGGCATCTTCACCAAGGCGGCTGACGTCGGCGCCGACCTCGTCGGCAAGGTCGAGGCCGGCATCCCCGAGGACGACCCACGCAACCCCGCGGTGATCGCCGATAACGTCGGCGACAATGTCGGCGACTGCGCCGGCATGGCCGCCGATCTGTTCGAGACTTATGTCGTCACCGTCGGCGCCACTATGGTTCTGACCGCGCTGCTGCTCAAGGGCGCCACTAACCTCCTGGCCTTGATGAGCCTGCCGCTGCTGATCGGCGGCGTCTGCATCGTGACGTCGATCATCGGCACTTATTTCGTGCGGCTGGGCGGCGGCAAGAACATCATGGGCGCCATGTACAAGGGCTTCCTGGTGACAGCGGTGCTGTCGGTCCCGGCGATCTGGTGGGCGATCTCCTACACCGTCGGCGATATGAACGCTGCCATCGCTGATCAAGCCTACACCGGCTGGACACTGTTCTATTGCGGCGTGCTGGGTCTGGTGATCACCGGACTGATCATCTGGATCACCGAATATTACACCGGCACCAATTACCGCCCGGTCCGCTCGATCGCCAAGGCTTCGGAAACCGGCCACGGCACGAACGTCATCCAAGGCCTGGCGATCAGCATGGAAGCGACCGCGATGCCAGCGCTGGTCATCTGCGCCGGCATCATCATCGCCTTCAAACTCGCCGGGCTGATGGGCATTGCCTATGCGGTGACGGCAATGCTGGCGCTGGCGGGCATGGTGGTGGCTTTGGATGCCTATGGTCCGGTCACCGACAATGCCGGTGGCATCGCCGAAATGGCCGGGCTCGACGATTCGGTTCGCGAAAAGACCGATGCGCTCGATGCCGTGGGCAATACCACCAAGGCCGTGACCAAGGGCTATGCGATCGGTTCGGCGGGCCTCGCCGCGCTGGTGCTGTTCGCTACGTACACCGCCGATCTGCGCGAGTTCTTCGGCGGGCTGACGGTGAACTTCTCTCTGGAAAACCCCTATGTCATCGTCGGGCTGCTGCTCGGCGCGCTGTTGCCCTATCTGTTCGGGGCGATGGGCATGACGGCGGTGGGCTCGGCAGCGGGCGCGGTGGTGCAGGACGTGCGCGACCAGTTCCGCGAAAATCCCGGCATCATGGCCGGGACCTCCAAGCCTGATTACGCTCGCACCGTCGATCTGGTGACCAAGGCGGCGATCAAGAAAATGATCGTGCCGTCGCTGCTGCCGGTGCTGACGCCGATCGTGATCTATTTCGTGATCACCGCGGTGGCCGGCCAGGCCGAGGGCTTTGCCGCACTCGGCGCCTTGCTGCTCGGCGTGATCGTCGGCGGTCTGTTCGTCGCGATCTCGATGACCTCGGGCGGCGGCGCCTGGGACAATGCCAAGAAGTACATCGAAGACGGCCATCATGGCGGCAAGGGCTCGGAAGCGCATAAGGCGGCGGTGACGGGCGACACGGTCGGCGATCCCTACAAGGACACGGCCGGACCGGCGGTCAATCCGATGATCAAGATCACGAACATCGTCGCGCTGCTGCTGCTGGCAGCGCTGGCGGCGCATACGGGGGGCTGACCCTCCGATTGCCGGCTGGAAACGGCTGGAACTGAACCCCGCCCGGAGCGATCCGGGCGGGGTTTTCTTTGAAAGCGCGCGACCTGGATCTTGCTATGGTCGGGGCTCCGCACCAAAATCCGGTATCCATTTATTGCGGCGATGCTCTGGATTCTTTAGTTGCCGCGTGATTTTTTACAAAAACCGGTTCCCACTTTTTGTCATCACGCTCTAAGGCCCGGGCATGGATGACACAGCAGCTACCCGCGCCACCGCCAATCTGATCGCGCTTCTCGACCTCGAGCAGCAGGGGCCGGACCTGTTCACCGGCCCGCGCAAACCAGGCGGCGTCGGTCGGGTATTCGGCGGCCAAGTGTTGGCGCAAGCCCTGGCGGCAGCGCAGCGCACCGTTGATGACGGCGATGGCGCGCGCGAGCCCCATTCGCTCCACGCCTATTTCCTGCGCGGCGCCAGCGAGGATCACGAGATCACCTTTCGCGTCGAGCGCGATTTCGATGGCCGCAGCTTTTCCAATCGCCGGGTGGTCGCCAGCCAGCAAGGCCGCCCGATTTTCAATCTCATCGCTTCGTTCCACACGCGCGAAGCCGGCCTTAGCCATCAAGACGAAATGCCTGTCGTGCCCCCGCCCGACGCGCTGGCAAGCGAAGCGATGCTGGCGACCCGCCCCGAATATGCCGCCAACCCCGGTATTCAATCCCGCCAATACGTCGCTCCGGCGGTGGAAATTCGCCCGACTCAGCCGCATATCTGGGTTGGTAGTTCCGGGCATATCCCGGCAACCTCCAACTGGATTCGCGTGATTGCGCCGCTGGGCGACGATCCGGCGCTGCACCGCGCCGTGCTCACTTATATTTCCGATCTGGTGCTGCTCGGAACGGCGCTGCTGCCGCATGTGCCGGAACTGGCATCAGCCAACATCACCGCCGCCAGCCTCGATCACGCGATCTGGTTTCACGACGATTTTCGCGCCGACGAGTGGATGCTCTACGCCACGCACAGCCCCTGGGCCGGACGGTCGCGCGGCTTCACGCGCGGACAGGTTTACCGCAACGACGGGCAGCTGGTGGCGACCATCGCCCAGGAAGGACTGATGCGCGCGACGCCGAAGTAAACACCGCGCGCAACTTCAGCCCTTCGGATGATAGAAATCGTAAATAGTCTGCGCCACCGCCGCGCTGACTCCGGGCGCGCGTTGCAGATCGTCCAGCGCGGCCGCACGCACCCGGCTGGCGGTACCAAAATGAAGCAATAACGCCCGCTTCCGCGCCGGGCCGATGCCGGGAATCTCGTCGAGCGGGCTGGCGGTGATCGCCCGGCTACGCTTTTCGCGATGCGCACCGATAGCGAAGCGATGCGCCTCATCGCGCAGCCGCTGCAAATGAAAGATCACTGGCGAATTCAGCGGCAGCGTCTTTTCGCGTCCATCGGGGAAGTGGAAGATTTCGCGCCCGGCATTGCGATCCGGCCCCTTGGACACGCCGACCACGCAAAGATCGTCGATGCCGAGTTCCGCCAGCACATCACGGACCGCGCTGATCTGACCCTTGCCGCCATCGATCAACACCAGATCGGGCCAGACTCCGCCATCGGCGGCTTTGCTGCGATCGGGATCATCGGCCATCGCCCGCGTAAACCGCCGCTGCAGCACTTCGCGCATCATCGCGAAATCATCGCCCGGCGCGGTTTCCTCGCGCTTGATGTTCCATTTGCGGTATTGCCCCTTGAGGAAACCCTCCGGCCCCGCGACCACCATCGCGCCGAGCGCATGGCTGCCCTGGATATGGCTGTTGTCGTAGATTTCCACGCGCTGCGGCTCTTCGGCCAGTTCGAGGAATTCGGTCATTTCGCGCCAGACCCGCGCCTTAGTGCCGCTTTCCGCCAGCCGGCGATCGAGCGCTTCGGTGGCATTGCGTTCGGCTTGCTGGATCAGTTTACGGCGATCGCCACGCTGCGGCACGGCGATTTCGACCTTGCCCCCCGCGCCCTCGCGCAAAGCCTCCGCCAGTAGCTCTGCCTCGGGCAAGGCGCGATCGAGCAGGATCAGGCGCGGTGGCGGCACTTCTTCATAAAACTGCGCGAGAAAACTTTGCAGTACCTCGCCCTCATCCAACCCCTCGGTGTGACTCGGAAAGAACGCGCGGTGGCCCCAGTTCTGGCCGCCGCGGATGAAGAATGCCTGGATCGCGATCTGGCCGCCTTTGCTGGCGAGCGCGAAAATGTCGGCGTCGCCCAGCCCTTCCGCATTGATCGCCTGGCTACCCTGGATGAAGGTGGCGGCGCGCAAGCGGTCACGCAGCATCGCCGCCGTCTCGAAGTCCAGCGCCGCCGCCGCTGCCGCCATCTGTTTCTCGATCTTGGCCTGCACCGCGCTGCTCTTGCCACCGAGGAAATCGCGCGCCTCGCTCACCAGCTCGGCGTAGCCCGCGACATCGATACGATCGACGCAGGGCGCACTGCAGCGCTTGATCTGGTGGAGCAGGCAGGGGCGATCGCGCCGCGCGAAAAAACTGTCGGTGCAACTGCGCAGCAGAAACAACTTCTGCAAGGCGTTGATCGTAGTGTTGACCGAGCCGGCACTGGCGAAGGGGCCATAGTAATTGCCTTGCACCCGCCGCGCGCCGCGATGTTTCATGATGCGTGGAAAGGCATGCTCGCCGCCAAGCAGGATGAAAGGGAAGCTTTTGTCGTCGCGCAGCAGCACATTATACGGTGGGCGGAAACGCTTGATCAGCTGCGCTTCGAGCAACAGCGCCTCGGCTTCGGAATTGGTGGTGACGATGGTCATCCCACGGCATTGGCTGACCATACGCTGCAACCGTCCCGGCAGCCGCTCGACCTGGGTGTAATTCGCTACCCGTGCCCGCAGCACCCGTGCCTTGCCGACATACAGCACATCGCCGCGCGCATCGAGCATGCGATAGACGCCGGGCCGCGCCGGCAATGTCGCCAGCACCTCGCGGATCGCCGCCTCGCCTGCCACGATATCGGGCCGATCCGATCCACGCAGCGTGTAGGATGCGCGGTCCTCGTGGAAGCGATCGGGGGATTGCGGCTCGGAGGGTGAAACGGGTGGGCGGACCATGGATGTGCAGATAAGCAATCGAAGAGGCTGCGACCAGTCCCAGAGCCAATTCCTCCCCGGCACGGGAAGAGCAATCGCATTTGCCTCGTCATGCTGACGGAAGTCAGCATGACGAGGCAAATGCGATTGCCCTGCCGGCACGGGGAGGAATTTAAGGCGGCCTTAGAACAGTTTGCGGAATTCTATCCCCAGCACCCGCCCCAGCGGATCGAGCAAATAAGGTTGGTACGCTGTCGGCGTAGCACCGGTAGGATCGGTGACCTTCTGGCGTGAATCGAAAACATTGGTGGCCAGCAATGCCAATCGCGCATTCTTGAAGAAAGGCGAGGCTTTGACCAGCCGCTGCTGCTGGCCAAGATCGATGAAGCCGCGCAGATTGATCTTGAACAGCGCCCCGAAGCGCAAATCGGACGCGCCGGATAGGCCACCGGGATCGACGTGCGTAGGCGAAGTCCAGGTGCCGCCCGCGCGGATGCCAAAGCCTTTGAAGTAACCCCCGGCATCGATTTCGAGCATCTGGCGCGAAACGCCACCGGTCGATGAGATCGCGTCGCCGTCGAGCAGGTTGAGGCTCTGCGTGCCAGGCGCCAGCAGCACGCTATCGACGAATTGCACGGTATGATAAATCGAGATGTTCCAGCGACCTGGGTAGCGCTGCCGCTGGCCGCCGCCACCACCGCCGCCCTGGCCGCCGTTGGAGGATCCCCCCTGGCGATGCTCGCCTCCGCCAGGGCCCTCGCCTCCCGGACCTCCACCACCCGGTGGCCCACCGCCTGCGCCGCCACCCGGACCGCCACCGAAACCGCCTCGACCCGCGCCGCCTCCGCCAAAGCCGCCGCCACCGCCGAAACCATCGCCGCCGAACCGTCCACCAGGCCCGCGACCACGCACCCTCGGCAGCGGCTTGCCGAGATTACCGGCGATGTTGAAGCCCCAGCGCAGCCGCACCTCATGCTGCTCGGCGAGATTGATGGGGGTTTCGTTGATCGAGGTGATCTGGCCCGCGGCATTGCGCATCACCCGGCCCGGATAGGCCGCCTCCACCGCCGCTGTCAGAATCGGGAAACCGCTGGTGACATTGCTCGAGCGATTGTTGAAATATTCGACAATCAGATTGCCTCGGCTGAAGAACGGCAATTCCCAGTTAAGGCCCAGCTTGATGTCATGCTCGCCCTCGCGCTGCAGCCCCGGATTGCCGCCGCCGGTGGTGGTGACCGATACCGATTGTCCGGTGACAAAATCGAAAACCGGCACATTGAGCGTAGAAACGATCGGATTGCCAAGATTGGGCAGCGTCGGCGCGGTCTGATTGACGATATAGCTGCCTTGGAAACCAAGCTTGTCGGTGAGGTTCCAGGTTGCCCCCGCGCTCCAGTCGATCAAATCGCCGAAGTCGGATAAATGATCCGCCCCGATGCTGAAATTCGCGGTAATTTCGCCGACGGCACCGAGAATACCCTCGCGCGGGCTGGTCAGCGGCAGCGCCAGATTGGCTCCGACCGAAGCATCGCCGCGCCGCAACGACGCCGGTGCGTCCATCTCCAGCGACGCGCTGCCGGACTGGCCGGTGTAGGCAAAGCCGGCGCGCAGCGTGAGATTGGCCTCCCCGGCGGGCAATTTCAGGGGATGGCCGATGAAGGTCAGCAGGCTGGTGACCGAATCGGCATTGCTCTGCGTCCGGTTGAACCCCGCAGCCGGCAGTGAAGGCAGCGGCCCGTTCAGGGGGAGCGTACCCGCCTGGGCTCCGGCCTGCAGGTTGTTCAGAAACGCCGCATCGGGATTGCCCTTTGCAGTATCGGCAGCGATATCGGTATGCGTGGTTGTCGTCGCAAAGCTGGAATCCACCGTCGCGGACAGTTTCCAATCGCCCAGCGGTTTATTCAGCGACACCCCGGCGTTGGTGGTATCGGTCCGGGTCGTTTGCGCCAATGCGCCGGGAAATGTCCGTTCTACCGCTGGAGTATCGGGAACGGGCCCCTGGAGCTGGGCATCGTTCAATCCCGACAGGCTGGTCGAATCCGATCGGGTCCAGGTGCCGTTGATCGCCAGCGTTCCCGAGTTCTTGCCTTTGCCCAGACCAAGCGTCCAGGTGGCATTGGCGGAATAATCGCTGCCGCTGGACACCAGCGTGTGGAAGTCCGCCGGATTGGGATCGCCAGGAACGCTCGACACGGCGCCATCGACCGGCGCGACATCGCGCTGAGCGTAAGTCAGCGGCGTGGTGTGATCGGCCTTCAGCGCCAGGTTGAAACGGCTGTTCTTGTCGATCTTCAGCAGGCCGGCCTGGCCCTCCACGGTATGCGTGCCGCCCTGGTCGGGTTGGGTATATTCAGCTTCCGCCGTCTTGCTGTGGAAGTGATCCTTGAGGATGAAATTCACCACTCGCTGATCGGGCGAATAGCCATAGCGCAGCGCCACTTCCTCGGGCAGAATCTCGATGCGGCGGATCGCCTCGGGCGGATAATCGCGCAATTCGCGGAAGGAAGCGATGCGCACGCCGTTGACCAGGAATACCGGCCCACCGCTGCTGCGGCCCCGCCCGGAATTGGTCTCTGCCGCGATGTCGGCGATCAGGTCGGTCATCGAGGTGGCGCCGTAGGACTGGATGTCCTCTTCATCGAGGACATCGACCGGCGGCTGCGGTGCATCGACCGAGCCGGGAATCTTCAAATGCGCGCCGATCACGACGATCGGCTTACCATTAGTCGTCGGGGCGTCGCCGGAACCGCTGTCATCCTGGTCGGAATCGGCAGATGCGGGTGCCGGGGCGGCTGCCGGTGGCGCCGCGTAACCAGGCGCGGCGACCAACACCGGCCACACCCCACCTACCGCCAACAAAGCCGCCCGAAACCGCAATCGCAACACTCCTTTAACCTCGGCACTATTCCGAAGTGACTCAGGTCGCGCGATGCGCAAAGCCAGCGGGATCGGCAACATTGCTTGGGTAATATTTTGTCGTCACCGCATACGACGCCAGCGTTTAAATCTGGCACGAAACGAAGTTCAGCAAAGCTGAATTTGCCCATTTGCCCATTCCGAGACAGACGCTTCGAGCCCGCCCGCGCCGTGAGCCTTTCCTTTTGCGCAAGCTGCGTCTATGGCGCGCCCCAATCTCTTGAAAACAGCAATATCCCTGAAACCATAGGAATCCGAAACGCGGATGGCGAAAGAAGAACTTCTCGAAATGCGTGGCACAGTGGTCGAACTGCTGCCCAATGCGATGTTTCGCGTGCGATTGGAAAACGACCACGAAATTCTTGGCCATACCGCTGGAAAGATGCGCAAAAATCGCATCCGCGTGTTGGTTGGCGACGAAGTCCTGGTCGAACTCACCCCTTATGACCTGACCAAGGGTCGCATCACCTATCGCTTCATGCCCGGACGCGGCGGCCCCGGCCAATATTGATCCGGCCCGGCACTGCTTGGGCATTCATGGCGCCCAAATCTTTGGCAAGTGCCTCAATCGGATCGGACATCAGAGGCGCCAAGCGTGGCTGAACCGCAGTCCAACCCCGTGCTGGTGCTGGCCTCCGCATCTCCGCGCCGCCGCGAGCTGATTGCGCGGCTCGGGATCACGCCAAGCGGCATCATCCCTGCGAACATCGACGAAACCCCGCTGCCGCAAGAGCTTCCGCGCGTCTATGTCACCCGCATGGCCAGGGAAAAGGCGCTGGTCGTCGCCAGTGACGCGCATGTGCTGGCCGGAGACACGGTGGTGGCACTCGGCCGCCGCATCCTGCCCAAGGCCGAGGACGAAGCCACCGCGCGCCGCTGCCTGGCGTTGATGTCAGGCCGACGTCACCGGGTGCTATCTGCCGTAGCGCTGCGTTCGCCCGATGGCACTTTGCGCGAACGACTGTCCGAAACCATCGTCCGCTTCAAACCGCTGTCTGTCGCGGAAATCGATGGCTACCTCGCCAGCGGCGAATGGCACGGCAAGGCGGGCGGCTATGCTATTCAGGGCCATGCCGAAAGTTTGATCGCCTGGATCAGCGGTAGCCATTCGGGCGTGGTCGGCCTGCCGCTGTTCGAAACCCGCGCCCTGCTGCGTGCCGCCGGCTTTGCGATCACTTAGCGCGATGGAATGGCAAGTCGAACAGGGTATCGGCGAGGATCGCGCATTATTGATAGCAGACGGCCACGCCATCGCCGCCCGGCTCGACTGGCCCGGCGGACTGACCGCGGGGCAAGTGGCGGACGCAGTGCTGATCAGCCGCCAGACCGGCGCGGCGCGCGGCACCCTGCGTTTTGCCGATGGCGCCGAGGCGCTGGTCGATCAACTGCCCAAATCGGCGAGCGAAGGCGCACCGCTGCGAGTGATCGTCACCCGCGCCGCCATCGCCGAAACCGGACGGCTGAAGCGCGCGCAATGCCGTCCCACCAGCGAAGCCCCGCGCCCCGCACCATCGCTGGCCGAACGCCTGGCGAAGGATACTATCCCGGTGCGGCTGGTGCGCCGCTTTACCGCCGGCGATTGGGATGATGTGTTCGCCGATGCCTGGAGCGGCGAGGTGCCATTCGCGGGCGGCGGGCTGGTGATCACGCCTACCCCGGCGATGACCGTGGTCGACGTCGATGGCACGCTGCCGCCGCGCCAGCTCGCGCTGACGGCGGCCCAGGCCGTGGGCGAAGCCATCCGGCTGCTGGATCTCGCGGGATCGATCGGTATCGATTTCCCGACTCTGGCCGACAAGGCCGATCGCCGCGCGGTGGACGCTGCGCTGGATACCGCTCTGCAGGACTGGTCACACGAACGCACGGCGATGAACGGCTTTGGCTTTGTCCAATTGGTGGCGCGGCTGGAGCGGGTCTCGCTGCTCGCGCGCATCACCCATAACCGCGCCGCCGCCGCTGCTCGCCTGCTGCTGCGCCGCGCCGAAGGCGTCGAAGTGCCGGGCACACTGCTGCTGACGGCGCACCCGGCGGTGCGCGGGGCAATCCTTCCCGTATGGGAAAGTGAGCTTGGCCGCCGGACCGGTCGCCGTATCCACTGGCATGAGAACGCCGCGCTTGCGCTCGACGGTGGCTTCGCACAGGCGGTGGCAGCATGACCCAGAAAATGACTCAGAGTGGGCGCAAATGCCCGATCTGCGGCAAACCCCGCAGCCCCGATCACACGCCCTTCTGCTCGACCCGCTGCAAGGACCGCGATCTGCTGCAATGGCTCGGCGATGGCTACGCCCTGCCCGGCCCGCCAGCGATCGATCCGGAGGCCGACAAGGACTGAGGATGGCGTAGCCTTCTGGCCAAACCCTCAAAAGGGGTGGACAGATGCTGCACTCCTCGCCATAGGCCCCCGACCAACCGCTCGCCGGTCTTTCAGACCGTTGCTGCAGCGATGCCCGGGTAGCTCAGTTGGTAGAGCACGTGACTGAAAATCACGGTGTCGGCGGTTCGATCCCGTCCCCGGGCACCATTTGTTCTTCTCCAGGCATCCAACAGCGTCCCGGAGCGTCCGCAAAAACGGCGCTTTTCTAAGGGTTTTGAGGGTATTTTTGACCTGGGTCGTCTCGGGCCATCCCCTTGAAACCAACGCCCAGATTGGTCATCTTGATGGTATGGGGCTGGAATACCATCGTTGGAGAATACCATCATGGCTCTCACTGCTGTTGCCGTTAACTGCGCCAAACCGAAGACCAAACCATACAAGCTCAGTGACGGATCGGGGTTGTATCTCCTCGTCCAGCCGACCGGCGGTCGCCTCTGGCGAATGAATTACAGATTTGATGGCAGGCAGCGGACTCTCTCATTCGGCCCCTTCCCCGATGTCTCGCTTGCCAGGGCGCGAGAGAAGCGCGCAGCGGCTCGGGAGTACCTTGCCGACGGGCTTGATCCGATGGAAGTGCGCAAGGAGCGCGAACGCGCCGCCAGAGCCAAATCGCATGAAACGTTCCGGCTGATTGGTGAGGAGTGGTTGGCACGAAAGAAACTGGAGGGCCGATCACCATCGACGCTCGAAAAGCTGCGTTGGCTTTTGGACTTCACCTTTCCCCTGATCGGCGAACGCCCCATTGCCAACCTTACCGCCCCCGAAGTTCTGGAGGTGTTGCGCACCGTCGAGGTGCGCGGCCGTTACGAAACCGCAAATCGCCTTCGCGGAACGATGGGGTCCGTATTCCGCTACGCTATCGCCACAGGCCGAGCCCAGCGCGATATTACCGTCGATCTCAAGGGCGCCCTGATTACGCCAAAAACTACGCACCATGCGGCCATTTTGGAGCCCAAGCCTTTGGGTGGTCTCCTGCGCGCCATCGAGGAGCATGAAGGGCAGCCTGCCGTCAGGATTGCGCTTCGCATGGCTCCCCATGTGTTCGCTAGGCCAGGTGAACTCCGCTCTGCGGAATGGAACGAGTTCGACTTCGAAACCGGCATCTGGCTTATCCCGGCATACAAGACCAAAATGCGGCGGCCGCACAAGGTCCCCCTCTCGAAGCAGGTGGTGGCCATGCTTGAGGAATTGGACCTCATCAGCGGCCACAGCAAGTTTCTGTTTCCCAGCATTCGTTCGGAAGCAAGACCGATCACAGACAACACCCTGAATGCGGCTCTGCGTCGGATGGGCTTTTCCAAGACCGAAGTGACGGCCCACGGCTTCAGAGCGACGGCAAGCACGCTCCTCAACGAGATGAACAAATGGCATCCAGATGCCATTGAACGGCAGCTCGCGCATGTCGAAGGCAACGAGGTCCGCCGCGCCTATGCGCGAGGCGATCATTGGGCAGAACGGGTGAAGATGATGCAGTTCTGGTCGGATTACCTTGATACGCTGCGGACCGGAGCCAAAATCTTGAAAGCGAATTTCAGGCGAGGCTGAGGCGATGACGTATCCATCTTGCTTGCGCTTTTGCGACCGGGCCGAATGATTTGGCAGGATGAAGTGATCATGCTTCCCGGCTCATCGACGCATGTGCATAGCCCTGTGGATAAGCATCGCGCGTTCGGCCTATCGTTGACCGCCGGATTCGGCCTATCGAAAACCGAAGACTCGGCCTATCAAAAACCGGGATGGCCTGCAAACCATTGGCCCGTAAGGCAAAATCAGGCCCCTTCTAACTATGCTAATAGAAGAATCCTTCGGATTCTTTCTAACCCGGATTTTCGGGGTCGCGGCGCCCTGCGCTTTGGTAGCGGCCCCGGCGCTGCGACCCGGCAATTTTTGACCATGACGTGCATCTGCGTTCTTGCCTTGCTAGGGCTCGGGTAATGCGAACCGACCTCGATCATTTGCCACCAAACAAGCAGCGCGAGCTCGAACGCGTGGTGCAGCTGATCTTCGAGGAATTCGAGGATGCCTTCGCGCTCGCCAAACACGAATGGAAGAAAAAAGGCCGAATCCTCAAGGTCCTGCTCTACGGCAGCTACAGTCGGGGGACTTGGGTCGATGAGCCGCATACCGCCAAGGGCTACCAGTCGGACTATGATCTGCTGATCATCGTCAACGACAAGCGCCTCACTGACCGGGTCAAATATTGGTTGAAGCTCGATGACCGGTTGATGCGCGAATATGGCATTGCTGGCACCTTGAAGACGCCGGTCAATTTCATCGTCCACACCCTTGGAGAAGTGAATGATGGCCTCGCGCATGGTCGATATTTCTTCATGGATGTCGCTCGCGATGGCATCGGGCTTTACCAGTCCGACGACACCGAACTGCACACACCCAAGCCTAAGACACCCGCCCAGGCGCTCACGATGGCGCAGGAATATTTCGATGAGTGGATACCCGCAGCAGCTGACTTTTCAGATAGCGCCGCTCATCTCATTGGAAAAGGGCGATACAAACGCGCGGCGTTCTTGCTGCATCAGGCAACGGAGAACCTCTACCACTGTGTGCTGCTGGTCTGCACATTCTACACGCCACATGTGCACAATCTCGGCTTCCTAAGAACGCAGGCAGAGCGCATCGATGCCCGCCTGACCTATGTCTGGCCTTCTGAGAACCGCAAACAGCGAGGAATGTTTGAGAAACTTAAGGAAGCCTACGTCAAGGCACGCTACTCGAAACATTACCGCATCTCGAAGGAAGAGCTGGACTGGTTGGGCGAGCACATCGAGGAACTCGGGCGTATCGTTCATTCCGTCTGCAGTGAGCGCCTGGCGATGCTCCAAGACGAACTGCGCAAGGCCGGCTGATTAGCTGTCCGCCTCTTTTCCGGCGGACTCCAGCGCACCAATGATTATCATGGCCAGAGCCTCTTCGGCGCGCGTCCGCAGGGCAACATCCTTCGCAATCAACTCGTGCCGAATCCACTCCGGCATGCGCGCGACGGTTGAAGAGATGATCGCCTTTGTCTCCTGATCCATGGCCTCAGCCTGTGCCACCGCGACAGCAGCACTGCAATCTCGCTGTAATCCGGCTGCGAATTGGTTGTGCATTGGCAGCAGCGTGACTGGTTGCGTTCGCCAATGGTGTTTTGGAGCTGCGACTGGGGGCTGCGGAGGGGGGCCGGAAGGGAGCAAAATAGGATTGCGAGATAAAACGGCGGCCATCCTGGCCTGCCTATGTGGTTGGTCGAGGTTGTTGTTTTTGTATGGCCACGAATGGGCCTGGCCATACGGCCTTGCCGATTATCCTTTTCCCGCAATGCCGTATCGTATGGCCACGCCGTTCAGAGCCGCTCGATCAGGCGAATTTAGCTATGTCCGGGGCGATGTGACGATGTTCGCGGCGGTCCCTGATTCGCTTGGCGCTCGTGAGGACTGCCCGCCGCACATTGGCGATCGCACAATTGGCGGCTCTGGCGCACAAACGTCACGTGGCGTCAGCCAGCCTTGCCATCGATAATTGGCGGCGGTGGCGGGCCGGGCCACTCCCTCCAGCTCCGGTCCGGTCCGTCACTACCATGCCCAACCGGAGTGACGACACATGCGGCACCTACCTTCTGCCAGCGAGCACCAGCAAGCCAGATCAGCGCCACCGATCGAGCCGATCACCATGCGTATTCGCGATGCCTGCCGTTATACCGGCATTAGCCGTAGCACCCTCTACCTACTAATCGCCAAGGGCCGGGTCGAGATCGTCAAGCTCGGCAGTTCAACCCTGGTCGTGACGGAGAGCCTCAAGCAGTTGATCGCTCAGCGCCGGCACTCCGTGATCGATCGGACCGGGGAGCGTGAGCATGCATCCTGAGCTCGTCCGGGCGATCGTTACTGCATGCCTCGCCAAGACGCCCAATGGTGCGCGGCGACAGCTGGCATCGAAGGACGAGGCCAAACGGATAAAGGCCGAGGATACGCTCACCGCTATGATCGTCGTCGCGCTCGCGGAGGTCAAACAGCCAGCCAGGATTGGAAACCAGATGGCCGGCAGTTGGGGCGATCCCTAGCCGATTGCCGGGTCCGCAGCGCATCTGTTTTTAGCCGTGACTTCATAGACGGTTGTTCCCATCCAAAGCTTCCCGCCCTTGAACGGCTTGGCGCTCTTGGCTTGCCCGTCTAAGGTCTTGGGAAAGGGTTCCATTTGTCCAGTTCCGAATCGTTCATTTCCGGCTCGTTGTTCTCGACGGACTATCTGGTCCAGGCGATCAAGTCTGCGCCTGCCTATTGCTCAATTGATGTGCTCGTGCTGCGCGCGCAGCTGGATGCCATCGCAGCTGCCTTCCCGAAAAACGCTAAGACCAATGAGAGCCAGACTGAGGATGATTTCATCTGGCCAGTGTTGCGTGCCCTCGGATGGACTGAAACGCTGCGCCAGCAGAATTTGACCGTCAGCGGGCGGGACGATGTTCCGGACGGCCTGTTGTTCGCCGACGCCGAAGCCAAAGCCGCCGCGAACGCGCAAGGCGATCAATGGAAGCGCTATGCCCTCGGCTTGGCGGTCGTCGAAAGCAAGCGCTGGGCCCGCCCGCTTGACCGTGCGTCTGGACGCGACGAAGCCACCGCCCCGTCTACCCAGATGCTGCGCTACCTGCGCCGGATCGATGACCTGACGAGCGGCCAACTCCGCTGGGGCATCCTGACCAACGGCACCAAATGGCGGCTCTATTGGGCGGGCGCCCGCTCCGTCTCGGAAGAATTCCTTGAGGTCGATCTGGGTCGGGTCCTGGCACTGGCGGACGGCGACGATCCGCTCGCCCATCAGGCCACCCGCGATCACTGGCTGCGCGTCTTTGCCGCCCTGTTCTGCCGCGATGCCTTCTTCAAGACTGGCACCGACAATCGCTCGTTCCATGAACGGGCGCGTGCGGAGGCCGCCTATTACGAAGAACGGGTTGCCGCCAGCCTCTCGAAGCTAGTTTTCGAGCAAGTCTTCCCCAGCCTCGCCAGCGCCATCTCCGAGGCAGCGCCACAAGCCTCGCTGGAGGATGTGCGCGAAGCATCGCTGGTCCTGCTCTATCGCCTGTTGTTTCTTCTCTATGCCGAAGATCGCGACCTACTGCCGGTGGGCGAGAAGCGCTATGATGATTACGCCCTGCGCCACCAGCGCCGCGAAGTCGGTCAGCGCGTTTCCGATGGCGACGTGTTCTCCGCATCGGCGGGGAAGATATGGGCGCATGTCGCCGATCTGGCGCGGATCATCGATAAGGGTGATGCCTCGGTCGGCATACCGCCTTACAATGGCGGTCTGTTTGCTGGCGACGGAACGCCGCTGCTCGACTCCATCCGCATTCCCGACAGCGTCATGGCCCCCGCGCTCGATGCCCTGTCCTACGAACGCGCTTCGGGTGAGCGGCGCTACATCAACTATCGCGATCTATCGGTGCAGCAGCTCGGCTCGATCTACGAGCGACTGCTGGAGTTCGAGATTGTCCGCGACGATACCGGCGCGCTTGCCGTGCGCCCCAACCTGTTCGCCCGCAAGAACAGCGGCAGCTACTACACGCCCGACGAACTGGTCGGCCTGATCCTCGATCAGACGCTTGAGCCGTTGATCAAGGAACGTCTCGACGCCTTCCGCGCCGCGCTCGGCAACCTCGACGCCAAGGATTCCGAAGACTATCAGCGCCGCGAACTGGCGGACACTGATCCGGCGGAAGCCATCCTGAAACTCCGCGTCTGCGACCCGGCGATGGGATCAGGGCATTTCCTCGTGTCGTTGGTCGATACGCTGGCCGATCATGTACTGGACGCAATGGCCGAAGCGGCGGCGCTGGCGGGCGATCTTGCCTATGCCTCACCGCTCGCCAACAAGATCGAGGACATCCGCCGTACCATCCTGAAAAATGCGCGTAGCGCGAACTGGACTATCGACGAAGCCCAGCTCGATGATCGCCACATTGTCCGCCGCATGGTGCTCAAGCGCTGCGTCTATGGCGTGGACAAGAACCCCATGGCGGTGGAACTGGCCAAGGTTGCCCTGTGGCTGCACACCTTCACGGTGGGCGCGCCGCTGTCCTTCATCGATCATCACCTGCGCGCTGGCGATAGCCTGTTTGGCCTGTGGGTGCGCGATGCCATCGACAAGGCGGGGGCACAGGGCGGCGAACTGCTTCACATCGGCCCCCTGCGCGAGGCCGAAAGTTCTGCGGCAGCCATGCAGATCATCGAACGGCTGACGGATGCCGAAATAGCCGAAGCGCACCAGTCGGCCAGCACTTGGTATGGCGTCCAGTCGCAGATCGCCCCGCTCGACAGCTTCGTCTCGTTTCTCCACGCGCTGGACTGGTTGAACCTCAAGCAGCCTGCCGAGAAAGCCGCTGTCCGTGCCTGGCTCGACGGCCAATACGGCGATCCCATCCTGATCATGCTCGGCAAAGTGGAACCGGCGGCGAGGAAACGTGCCTCGGCTCGCGCGGGCATTGCCGACCGGATGAAGAAGCAGCGCTTCGATGCCGACGAACTGTTTGAGCATCTACAGCGTGTCCTAGAATCGGCCCGCGCGCTGATCGCAGAGGAGCGCTTCCTCAACTGGCAAATTGCTTTCCCCGGCGTGTGGGACAAATGGAGTAGCCTTGACCGCGCGGGCGGTTTCGATGCTGTGGTCGGCAATCCGCCATGGGACCGGATCAAGCTGCAACAGGTCGAATGGTTCGCGGCCCGGAGGCCGGAAATTGCACTTGCTCAGCGCGCCTCTGATCGCGGCAAGCTGATTGCGAAACTCAAGGCCGATGGTGATCCCTTGTGGGATGACTTCGCCCATGCCGATACCCGCGCGGCGGATACGGCGCGCATGGCGCGGGCTTCGGGCAATTATCCATTACTGTCCGGCGGCGACACCAATCTCAATTCGCTGTTTGTCGAACGCGCCCATGCTTTGGTGAAGCCGGGTGGCATGGTCGGCCTGCTGATCCCGTCCGGCATTGCGTCGGACCAGAGTTCGTCAGCCTTTTTCCGAAAGGTGACAGGCGACAGGCAGGTTCACAGCATCGTCGATTTTTTCAACCGCCGCTATGATGGCAGCCTCTATTTCCCGGATGTCTATTACCGCTTCAAGTTCTGTGCTTATGTCGCGGGCGGACCAGGCCGGACCTTCGAAAGTGCCTCCTTTGGCTTCTTCATCCGTGACCTGGCCGAGATCGCCAATCCTGACCGCGTTTTCCCGATCACGGCGGACGAGATCAACCGGATCAATCCCAACAGCGGAACCGCGCCGATTTTCCGTTCCCGGCGCGACAAGGAGATTACCTCAGGCATCTATGCCCGATTGCCGGTGCTGGTTGATCGCGAATCCGGCGATACTGTCTGGCCAGTCCGCTATGTGCGCATGTTGGATATGGCGAACGACAGTGGCCGCTTCCGGACGCAGCCTGAGCTTGAAGGCGACGAAGGCGCATGGCCCATCGGCGGCAAACGCTTCCAGTCCGCCGCTGGCGAGTGGGTGCCGCTTTATGAAGGCAAGATGGTCCAGGCGTATGATCACCGGGCATCGGACATCGTATTGGCAGAGGCGAATGTGTTCCGATCCGGCCAGGGTTCGGATTTGACCGATGCCGATCACCGTGATCCGTCGCGCCTGCCATGCCCGCGCTATTGGGTGCAGGCCAAGGACACCGGCTGGGACGCGCCGACAGACTGGTGCCTGTCGATGAAGGATGTCACCTCCGTCACCAACGCCCGCACCACGATCAGCACTATCATCCCGCGCTATGGTGCTGGGCATACCCTGCCCGTCCTGTTCCCCGGCAAGGGCGATGACCGGGCCAGCTATGTGCAGTCAACCCCCTTGCTGCTGGCCAACCTCAATTGCGTCATCCTCGATTATCTGGCTCGCCAGAAAGTCCACGGCAATCATCTGGCATGGTATCTGCTGGAACAACTCCCCGTTGTTCCAGCCCGCGAATACGCCCGCCACTTAGGCGCAAAAACGGCTGCCGAAATCGTCGGCGAAGCGGTGCTCGAACTGACCTACACCGCGCACGACATGGCCCCTTTCGCCCGCGACATGGGATATTTGGATGCCAAGGGTGAAGTTCTGCCGCCGTTCGAATGGGACGAAGATCGCCGCCTGAAACTGCGGGCCAAGCTCGATGCGCTGTATTTCATCCTCTACGGCATATTCGATCCCGCCAATGCCGCCGCAAGCCGCGACGATATCCGCTACATCTACTCGACCTTCCCGATCGTCGCCCAGCACGAGCGCGACAAGTGGGGCGGCTACAGGAGCGAGGAATTGTGCCTCGCCTGGATCAACGCGCTGATCGCCGGGCAGCCGGACGCGGACGTGAAGGGATAGGCTGGCAAAAAAATGGGGGCCGTAGCCCCCACCTTATTTGGTGCAATCAAGTTGCTTGTTAACAACCAGACCTGCGATTTCTGAAGGCCCAGACTACCATAGCCCATGCATTCGTCAACCTGGTCCGACTGCAACCAAGTTACTTCGTCAGACTATCTCATCACGATATTCCGTAAGTCCCTTGAAGGCGGTGATTGGCTTGGAAGCCAGCCACCTTGATGCTAAAGTTTCCCGGTCTTGGTTCGGCAAGGTGGCCCTGCCAGTTTTGGAAGCCGACTGGGGCCACCTTCGCTCTAGCGCCGCCCTCATGACAGATCGCTTGACACAGTTCAATTCCCCAAGTTACTTCTTATTATATATGAAGGGGCTTGGTGTATGATGACACGACTGGGACTGGACATCGGCACAAACAGCATTGGCTGGTGCCTCTATGATGGCAACCGCATCCGTGACATTGGCGTCCGCATATTTTCCGATGGGCGTGACCCCAAGTCCGGGGCTTCGCTGGCGGTTGACCGGCGTGATGCACGGGCGATGCGGCGGCGGCGTGATCGTTACGTGCGGCGGCGCTCGGCCTTGCTAGACGCCTTGATCGACACCGGACTGATGCCTGCCGATGCTCAGGATGCCAGGGCACTGGCCGGATGCGATCCCTATGCCTTGCGTGCGAATGCACTGGAAGGCCCCTTGAGTCCGTACCATCTGGGCCGCGCGCTGTTTCATCTCAACCAGCGGCGGGGTTTCAAATCCAACCGCAAGGCCGAGCGTAAGTCAGGCGATGACAAGGAAGGCGGCAAGATCGACGGCGGCGCGAAGGCGCTGGATGCGGCGATGAAGGAGGCAGAAGCACGCACCTACGGTGAATTCCTGTTCAAGCGCGCCAGTGCCACAACCGACCATAACGCGATCCCGGCCCAGCGCGTAAGAATGCGCGCGGAAGGGGATGGCTATGACTTCTACCCCGAGCGCCGCCATTTGGAGGCTGAATTCGATACCATATGGGCGGCGCAGGCCGCGCATCATCCGGCGCTGCTGCCCGAAGCCGTCCGTCACCGGCTGCGGCGCATCATCTTTTTCCAGCGCCCACTGAAGGATCCAACGGTCGGCGGTTGCACCTTTTTCAACGAAGAACCGCGCCTGGCCAAGGCGCATCCGCTGTTTCAGGAACGGCGACTGTTTGAAGAGGTCAACCAGCTTGAAATTACGAGGGCGGGTGCGCCATCGCGCAAGCTGACGCTCGATCAGCGCGACAAGATCATCCTCAAGCTCAAGTCGGCGAAGACGGCGAGTTTCTCGGCCCTAGCGAAGCTGATAAAGCTGGCCGACGGTGAAAGCTTCAACAAGGCGAGCGAGAACCGCACCGGCCTTGTTGGCGACGAAATCGCTGCCTCATTCAACGACAAGAAGTGTTTCGACACACGCTGGGCGCATTTTGACGCCGGAATGCAATGGTCAATCATTGAAGCGGTGGCAGAAGAAGAAGACCCGGTTCGCCTCCATGATTGGTTGATGGCTACACACGGCGTCACCGCCGCACAGGCCGAAACCATCGGGCGCGTACGCTTGCCCGATGGTCATGGTCGCCTTGGCGAAACCGCGAGCCGCCTGATCCTGGCCGAACTCAAGACCGGGTCAAAAGACGGGCATCCGCTAACCTACAACGAGGCAGTGGAGGCTGCACTCGGCAAATCGCACAGCGATTTCCGAACAGGCGAGATACTGGACGCGTTGCCTTATTACGGTGAAATCCTCTCGCGAGAGATACCGCCCGGAGATTTCGACCCCGCACACCTGGAAAACAAGAAGAATCCCGATCTTGCAGCCTATTGGGGCCGGATCACCAACCCCACCGTCCATATTGGGCTGAACCAGCTTCGCCACCTGCTCAATGCCATTATCAAGGTGCATGGCCGTCCCGATGAGATTGTCGTCGAACTGGCGCGTGAATTGAAGCTCAGTGAAAAGGACAAGGCTGAGCACAACAAGCGGATCGGCGCGAATACCCGTGCCGCGGAGGCCCGGTCAAAGAAGCTGCGGGAAAGCGATCAGCGTGACAGCGGGTCCAACCGGGCGCTGCTCAAATTGTGGGAGGATCTCAATCCAAACAACCCGCTGGACCGTTGCTGCCCGTTCTGCGGGCGACATATCGGCCAATTGGCGCTGTTCACCGATCAGACCGAAATCGAACACATAATCCCCTATTCCCGTTCCTTCGATGATAGCGCTGCCAACAAGGTGATCGCCCATCGCAGTTGCAACCGCGAAAAGGGCAACAAGACTCCATGGGAAGCCTGGGGCCATACTGAACGCTGGGCGATCATCGCCGAGCAGGTGTCACGTCTCCACAAATCCAAGCAATGGCGCTTCGCCCCGGATGCGATGGAGCGCTTCGACCGAGAAGGTGGCTTTATCGCCCGGCAACTGACCGACACGCAATATCTGTCGCGCATGGCGCGAACCTATCTGTCGAGCCTCTATCCCGGCACTGAGGGCGTCTATGTTATTCCCGGCCGGATGACCGCAATGCTGCGGCGGCTCTGGGGGCTGAACGAACTCCTGCCTGACCATAACTATGTCGAAAACCCTCACAGTGGCGCGCCGAAAAACCGCCTAGACCATCGCCACCATGCGATCGATGCCGCTGTTGTCGGGGTCACAACGCGCGGCCTGCTGAACGAAATTTCGAAAGCGGCGGGGAAGGCTGAGGATCAGAACCTGGATCGGCTGTTTGCCGATCTGCCAAAGCCTTGGGACACCTTCCGCGAAGACCTGCGCGATTCTCTGGGCGGCGTGGTTATCAGCCACAAGGCCGATCATGGCCGCAAGCGCCTGCCGCCCAAGGGCCACGATGCAACTGCCGCCAGGCTCCACAACGATACCGCTTATGGCCTTACGGGAATGGTCAGCGACAGCGGATTGCCCATTGTCGTTCACCGGGTGCCACTCCTCAGCCTCAAACCCGCTGATATCACGGACCCCGTTCGCATCCCGGATGCTTCCCTGCAGCGTGCGCTGTGGGCGGCAACCGAAGGCAAATCAGGCAAGGATTTCGAAAAAGCGCTGGTTACGTTCTCGAAAGGCAACCCCATTTTCAAGGGAATTCGCCATGTGAGAGTGAGGGAAGGCCTCAACGTCATCCCCATCGCGGACAAGACTGGCCGCGCATACAAGGGTTATAAGGGCGACGCGAATGCACGTTTCGACGTATGGCGAATGCCAGACGGGAAATGGGTGTCATCAGTTGTGTCGATGTTCGATGCTCATCGGCGTGAATTTGAGGCCGAAAGGCCGCATCCCGCCGCCAAGAAAGTTCTTAGCCTGCGGCAAAATGACCTCATCGCCATCGAACGTGATGGCGGGGCGCGAGAAATTATGCGGGTAGTGAAGTTCGGTGCTGCGGGCCAGATTACGATTGCCGCGCATCAGGAAGCTGGGCCACTCAAGGAACGAGACTCCAAATCAAATGATATTGATCCGTTCAAATACTCCTCACCAACTGCCGGTGGCCTCAAGAAGCTTAAAGCCCGGCAAATTCGTATCGATGAACTTGGCCGTATCTTCGATCCGGGGCCGCGTTAACCAATCATTATCCATGATGTGACAGCCTTCGATTCCGAAAGGCTGGCCATGGATCGTATTGTCGATATTGCCACGGATGATCTGCACCTGTCCGCGTATCGCGGATTTCTGGTTGTCAGCCTTGATCGCCAGGAACAGGGACGAGTCGCGCTCGACGATATTCAGGCGATCATCGTTCATGCCCACGGCGTAACCTGGACGACCAGCCTTGTGGTCGCGCTGGCCGAACGTGGCGCAATCATGGTGTTGTGTGCGGCCAACCATTCCCCGGTGGCCATCATTTCTCCCATTGATGGCCATCACGCCCAAGCCGCCAGGATGCGGGCGCAATGGGATGCGCCGCGCCCGATGTTCAAGCAGCTCTGGCAAAGAATCATCGTCGCCAAGATTACGATGCAAGCCTCACTATTGGCGGCGCAAGGCAGAGTGGAAGCCAATGCGCTTATACTGATGGCGCGGCGCGTTCGCTCTGGTGATCCGGACAATCTGGAAGCGCAGGCCGCTCGTAAATATTGGCCCGCATTGATGGGGAGCGAATTCCGCCGCGATCAGAGCGCCAACGGCGCCAACGCCCTGCTGAACTATGGCTACACCGTCATGCGATCATGCATTGCACGGTCGATCATCGGGGCGGGGCTTCACCCAGCAATCGGGCTGCACCACCATAATCGGCTTAACGGCTTTGCGCTGGCCGACGATCTCGTAGAGCCATTCCGCCCACTTGTTGACGGGCTAGTCCGGCGAATGGTCGACGAAGGAATCGATACCGTAACCCCCGAAGCAAAGCAGCGATTGGCCCGTCTGATCGGCCATGATTTGCGACTTTCCGGGGTAGTCTCGCCCGTGTCCGTGGCAACCCAGCGGCTAGCCCAATCGCTTGCCCGAAGCTTCGAAGAACGCAAATCAACACTCGCCCTGTTCGATCCGCCCGACGCGCTGGATTGGGCCTCGCTCGGGCAACCGATGGCGATTGAATCGTGAATCTCAGTGGATACCGGCTGATGTGGATATTCGTCATGTTCGACCTTCCCGTGGACACCAAGGAACATGCGCGGGAGGCAACCAAATTTCGGGAGTTTTTGCTTGATGAAGGCTTTGAAATGAGCCAGTTTTCAATCTATGCTCGTTTCTGCAATGGCAAAGAACACTACGAGACTTATCTTCGACGAATCGAGGCGCATTTGCCCGAACGCGGGGAGATTCATGTCCTCAACTTTACCGACAAGCAGTATGAAAACATCATCCGGTTTTCGAGCCAACGGCGTCAGCGCCAACGAAAAAATCCGGATCAGCTCGCCATGTTTTGACGATTCGTCGCATTTTTGCAGTGACAGATGGGGGCTTTTCCAGCTTCAATTCAACCGGTTAGACCCCCATCAGTCATAGCATTTCAGAAATCGCGGTCCAGCTGCAACTTACCGATCCCATGATCCGGCGCGCCCTGGTCATAGCATTTCAGAAATCGCGGTCCAGCTGCAACGATTCCGAACTGGACCAGATCGGCGCGCAGGTCATAGCATTTCAGAAATCGCGGTCCAGCTGCAACTCACGGTCGCCGCTGGCGTTAATACCGTAAGTCATAGCATTTCAGAAATCGCGGTCCAGCTGCAACTGGTAGGAACGCCGACTCGCATATTCTAATGTCATAGCATTTCAGAAATCGCGGTCCAGCTGCAACCACGGACATCTACAACGATTTCGTGACGGCGTCATAGCATTTCAGAAATCGCGGTCCAGCTGCAACATGCCTTTGCTTGCCCATGTGCCATGCTTAGTCATAGCATTTCAGAAATCGCGGTCCAGCTGCAACTACGTGCGCGCGTTGCTTGATGACGATATCGTCATAGCATTTCAGAAATCGCGGTCCAGCTGCAACATAGCGCAGCTTGTCCCGTACTTTGCCCATGTCATAGCATTTCAGAAATCGCGGTCCAGCTGCAACCCAGCCAGCCTCGATGCCCGTGCCAGCCTTGGTCATAGCATTTCAGAAATCGCGGTCCAGCTGCAACAGAAGCTCCGCACGGATTGATTGCAGCCAGGTCATAGCATTTCAGAAATCGCGGTCCAGCTGCAACAAGTGTTCGCCGATGCAGTCGACCAGCTTGGTCATAGCATTTCAGAAATCGCGGTCCAGCTGCAACCGCGTCGGGAAAGGGACCAAACACGACGCGGTCATAGCATTTCAGAAATCGCGGTCCAGCTGCAACCCACGAGGTGAGCGTCTGCGTCGTGGTCGGTCATAGCATTTCAGAAATCGCGGTCCAGCTGCAACGTTGTTGGAGTGGGGGTGAGTCATGCGGGCGTCATAGCATTTCAGAAATCGCGGTCCAGCTGCAA
>JAMFSI010000018.1 GCA_026225215.1 Sphingomonas palustris
AACGGGTGGTTGGGCCGGGGGAGCGGGCCGGCACCGCGCTAAATTCGCCAATCGGCGAATTTTGAACCAGGCGATACCCATTCAATCTGCGTTCAGGCGAAAAATCGTGAATTGCTATTGAGGATCAGAAATTCATCCGGCGTGCATGACACTGGCCCTTGCCCCGGCGAAGATTGCACCTAATTGAAGATTGCCCAGTTGAAGGACGAATTGCCCGTGCGATACGCTTACGGATTGACCAGCGCGCTACTACTTGGCGGCGCCACCCTGTCGCTCCTTACCGGCCTTCCCGCCGGTGCGCAGGTTGCGCAAAACGATCAGCAAAATATGCAGGCCGTGGTCCCGCACAGCGGTGCGCCCGCCAGCTTTGCTAATCTGACCGCGCAGCTCCAGCCGGCAGTGGTCAATATCTCGACTCGGCAAAAAGTGCATGTCGACAATAGCAATCCCTTCGCCGGCACCCCGTTGGGCGAGCTGTTCGGCGGCGGGCAGGATCAAGGCGGCGGTGGAGCACAGGGCGGCAGCTCGCAGGGCGGCCAGACGCGCGAGGCGCAATCGCTCGGTTCGGGTTTCGTCATTTCGGCGGATGGCTATGTCGTCACGAATAACCACGTCATCACCGCCGATGGTCAGGGCGAAGTCGAGTCGATCTCGGTGACCATGCCCGATGGCACCGAATATCCCGCCAAAGTGGTGGGCCACGACGAAGCCTCCGATCTCGCGGTACTCAAGATCACCACGCCCAAGCCGCTACCCTTCGTGAAATTCGGCGACAGCCGCGACGCCCGCGTCGGCGATTGGGTGATCGCCATCGGCAATCCCTTCGGCCTCGGCGGCACCGTCACTGCCGGGATCATCTCGGCGGTCACGCGCAACACCGGCACCGGCTCGGCCTATGACCGTTACCTCCAGACCGACGCCGCGATCAATCGCGGCAATTCGGGTGGTCCGATGTTCGACATGAAGGGCCAGGTGATCGGCATCAACAACGCCATCTACTCGCCCAACGGCGGCAGCATCGGTATCGGCTTCGCCATCCCGGCCGACATCGCCGCGCCGATCGTCGATCGCCTGGTCAAGGGCGAGTCGATCGACCGCGGCTACCTCGGCGTGCGCATCCAGCCGTTGACCGAGGATCTCGCCGATTCGCTGGGCATCGCCCATAATCGCGGCGAATTCGTCCAGGGTGTCGAGCCGGGCAAAGGCGCGGCGCTAGCCGGCATCAAGCCCGGCGATGTGGTCCTCCGGGTGGCCGGTCGCGAAGTCACCCCGAACCAGACGCTATCGTATCTGGTGGCCAATACCGCGCCGGGCAGCCACATCACCATCGATCTGATCCGCAACGGCACGCCGCTCAGCCTGACCGCTACCGTGGGCAAGCGGCCGAGCGAACAGGAACTCGCGCATAGCTTCGATCCCGACCAGCCGAGCGGCCAGGACGATCCCTTCGCCAATTCGCAGCAAAAGGCGTCGCATGGTTTCGTCGAACAAGCCCTGGGCCTGTCGATGCTGCCACTCAACCCCCAGATCGCCCGCGAACTGGGTGCGACCAACCTGACGCGCGGGTTAGTGGTCAATGCCGTGGACGCCTCCTCCGACGCCGGCGCCAAGGGCCTGCAACGCGGCGATATCGTCACCTCTGTAAACGACCATCCCATTGCTACGGTCACCGAACTCGAAGCGGCGATCAAGACGGCGCAGGCCGGGCACCGTGCCGCAGTGCTGCTGCAAGTCGTCCGCCAGGGTCGCCCGGCTACTTACGTTCCCATCCGGCTGCGCTGACGCGCCGCCGAGGGCTTTAGCATCGCGTGATTTCAGCCATCACGCTCTGACATCGGGCCCGCGCAACGCCCGATACGCCACCGCCGCCGGGCTTGAATGGACCGAACCCGGCGGCGGTATGGCGATTTTGACGGACGTTTAAGGGTTATAGACCTGGGGCCAGGGGCCCCAGACCCCGTTTTTGTGCTCGTTGCGTGTCATTCGCCCTTGCGTAAGTTTGCAGCGCCGCAGGCTATGAGAGGCTATCTCGCCTACAAACACCTTACAAGAATGTCTGGAATTGGGTGGGGAGCGGACAGTCTGCTCTTGCGATGAGATGGGGAAAGCGGACATAGTTCTTCGTGGCCTTCGATAATCAATCTAGCGCGCGATTTCCGGTGTGCCCATGAATTTGTCGCCCTTCATCCTAGGCCTGAAGCGACGGTTCGGTCAGCACGGACGTGGTGATGGCAGCTATCGGGCCTTCACCACTGCATTTGATGAGGTGATGGGACCGACTGAACTCGCTGCCCTGCACGAAGCCATGTCGCCCGAACAGAAACGCAGTTTCGAGGAGGCCAATCAGCGGTTCGACACGCTGTTCATGGCCGAGCGGGTCGAAATCGGTGCGATTAGCGCCGCCCTTGTCCGCGATCTGCGACATGGCATGACCGATGAGGACCGCCGGGGGACTGTGGTGTCTTTCCTGATCGACCATTCGGGTTCCATGCGGGGGCTGCGAATGATGGCTGCACTGTTGGCGATCGAGGGGGCGGTTGACGCGCTGACTCATGCAGGGATCGCAACAGAACTGCTGGGCTTCACCACGACAAGTTGGAAGGGCGGCAAGTCTCGTCAGGCATGGCGCTGGGCAGGAAGGCCTCCGAATCCCGGTCGGCTCTGTGATCTACGCCATATCGTCTATGGAGAACCGGGGCGGCCTCATAGTCAACCGTGGCGTCTGCGGATGGCCTTGCGTTTGGATATGCTGCACGAGAACATTGACGGTGAAGCGCTGGCGTGGGCAGCTGACAGGCTCGATGTGGATCGATGGCCTCGCCGGATTATCTGCCTGGTTTCCGATGGCAGTCCGGTGGATGACTCCACTCTCCTTGCCAATGAGGACCGCTCCTTGTTGGTCAGGCATCTGCAAGAGACAGAGCAGCGCCTTGCTGCAGAGGGTTTCACAGTGGCCACTCTGCTGATTGGCGACGAGTCGGTGCCGCAACCGGCACTGTTCGAGCGGGCGAGCGAACCGGAAGGTGCCGGCGTTGGGTTGATCGGTCTCATACGGAGGGCACTTCTATCAGAGCAAGCCTGAGCCCCGAATTGAACGACACCGAGCTTGTATGATGCTCGGCCCAATAAATCCGAAGTTGGCGATGGTCCGCTTCCGAGGCGCGCTTCAAGCGCTCTGAACGTCGCCTTTAAGGGCGATAGCGGACGCCTTGCGCCTTAGAAGTACCCCTGTCGCAATCTAGCTAATTTACTGTATCCGCAGCGGAAAGCATGGAGGCGATTCGTGAACAACTGGATACGTTTGGCCCTTCTGATCACGGCAGGTGCTTTGGGATTAGGGGGTGCTGCTTATGGCCTCAGCAAAGGACTAACCCTTCTTATTATCGGAATTTCGGTCGTCCCGATTTGCTTGCTCGATAGTTGGTATCGACAGACTCACGGAGAAAGTCATGACGGCTAAGTGATGTCTGCAGCTGGCGGCGAATTCCGTCGCCCTATTATCGGCTGAGCCACAGGCTAGAGATGCTGCCGTCACATTTCGCGATGTGAAGGGAGAGTTGCCCGCCACCTGCGGTTGTCTCAGTGCCCCCTTGGATCGCCCGCCGTGGTGCTCGCCAACGAAATACTGACCACCGTTGGCCTTGATCCTCGATTGCAATATCAGGATAATCTCTTGGATTGGCGTGCGGGAAGAAATCGCTCTCTACAGCCAGGAAGATTGCCCGTGCCGTATCAGGTTTAGTGATGAGTAATTTTCTGCGTTGAGCCCCCTGATTGGAACACCGATCCTGGGCTGAGACAGGTTTTGCCACAACAGCAGGAAACCCAGAAAGAGCTGCTGCAATCACCATCGCCACATACCTAGGCTTAATAATCATACGCCCCCACGTCACGATGCTTCCCGATAACGCTCTGCGAAACTACGTCGGCTTTCAGCAGTGAGCAAGCGTCACGCTAGTGGCCGAAATTACGGGCGCAAGCCGCCATGTTGCCGCATGTTACGTTTGCAAAAAAAACGTAATCCACTTTTCGCCGATAACGCTACACGCCCAAGTCGGGCAACAAAGCCAATGATGGAGCACGAGAGGATCACCCTTCACGCCTAACCCCTTATAATTCCTTGAACTATACCTTAATCAAAGCCTCACGCCAAGCCACCAGCCGCTCTGCGCGCACCGCTTCACTCATCGCCGGGGCAAAGCCACGCACCGGCCCACGCATCGCCGCTGCGGCTTCCTCCAGCGAGGCAAACAGCCCCGCGCCCAGCGCTGCCAGCATCGCTGCGCCCAGCGCCGTAGTTTCGACGAAATCGGGCCGCTCGACCGGCAGCGCCAGGACATCGGCGAGATCTTGCGCCATCCAGTCGTTGACGCTCATCCCGCCGTCGATGCGCAGCAGGCGCCAGGGCGCGCCATCGCCGGCGAAAGCCTCGGCCAGGTCGCGGGTCTGGCAAGCCATGGCTTCGAGCGCGGCACGCACGACATGGGCGCGGGTGGTGGCAAAGCTCATCCCGGTGATCGCCGCGCGCGCCTCCGGACGCCAATGCGGCGCACCGAGGCCGGTCAGCGCGGGCACGATCACCACGCCGCCGGTGTCCGCGACGCTGGCGGCCAGTTCGGCCGATTCCGCACTGTCGGCGATCAGCCCCATCGCGTCGCGCAGCCATTGCATCAGGCTGCCGGCGACGAAGATCGAACCCTCCAGCGCATAGTGACGCACGCCGCCGAGCTGATGGAGCACCGTGCCCAGCAGGCGGTGCGTCGAATGCGGCACGACTGCGCCCATATTCGCCAGCACGAAAGCCCCAGTGCCATACGTCGCCTTGGTATCGCCGGGGGTGAGGCAGCCCTGCCCAATCGTTGCGGCCTGCTGATCGCCGGCCAGCGCGGTGATCGGGATGGCCTGGCCCAGCCATTCGGGCAGCAAGGAGCCGAAATTGCCCGCGCAATCGACCACTTCGGCGAGCGCAGCCGCGGGCACCCCGAACAGATCGGACAGCCCCCGGTCCCAGCCGCTACCGCCCCCCGAACTCACTAATGCCAGCAGGCTGGTGCGGCTGGCATTGCCGGCATCGCTGATAAAGACACCGCCGGTCAACCGGAAGACCAGCCAGCTTTCCACCGTCCCCAGCGCCAACCGCCCGGCATCCGCCGCAACCGCCACTTCCGGAACATGATCGATCAGCCAGCGCATCTTGGTCGCCGAGAAATAGGGGTCGAGCACTAGCCCGGTCCGCGCCTGCACCTCCGCTTCATGGCCACCCGTGCGCAACTGGGCGCAGACATCGGCAGTGCGCCGATCCTGCCAGACAATCGCTCGGGCTAGGGGCGCGCCGCGCGTGCGATCCCAGGCCACCACCGTCTCGCGCTGGTTGGCAATCCCCAGCCCGGCGATCCGCTCCGCGCCGACGCCGATAGCATCAAGCGCTGCTACCGCCTCCCGCAGCACTGCCAGGCTGGTTTGCCATAATTCCTCGGGATCGTGCTCGACCCAGCCGGGCCGGGGATAATATTGCGTGATTGCACGCTGCGTCGTCACCAGCACGCGGCCGTCACGCGCGAAGACCATCGCCCTCGTCGAAGTGGTGCCCGCATCGAGCACCAGCACCAGATCGCCTGTCGTCGTCGTTGCCATATTATCCTCTCACTCGGGACTTTGCCCGGAGGCTGCGGCAAAGTCGAGGCGCCCTCAAAGTCGATTCAGGCATGCCTCGACAGCGCCCGCGCCAATCCCCATATGACCGCCATGGATTTTCCCGCCCGCCCCTGGCCCACCGGCGCCGCCGAACGCCTCGAACCACTGGTCCGCCGCGTGCTCGCGGCCAACCCCTCCGCTTTCACTTTCACCGGCACGCAGACTTATCTGGTCGGCGCGGGCGACGGCATCGCCGTGATCGACCCCGGCCCCGACGAAGCCGATCATCTCCAAGCGCTGATCGCCGCGATCGGCACGGCACGGGTCTCGGCGATCCTCTGCACGCACACGCACCGTGACCACTCCCCTGCCGCCGCGCCGCTCGCCGCGCATACCGGCGCGCCGATCATCGGCTGCGCCGCGCTGGTCCTCGACGACAACGGCCCGCGCGCCGATGCCTCGTTCGATCCGACTTACGCCCCTGATCGGGTGCTGGGCGACGGCGAGCGACTCTCTGGCCCCGACTGGACGCTCACCGCGATCGCCACGCCGGGCCACACCTCGAACCATCTGTGTTACGCTCTGGAACCCAGCGGCGCGATATTCACCGGCGACCACATCATGGGCTGGTCCACCACCGTCGTCGCCCCGCCAGACGGCGACATGGCCGCTTATATCGCCAGCCTGCAAAAGCTCCACGACCGCGACGACCGCGTCTATTATCCCGCCCACGGCCCGCAAGTCGATAATCCACGCCAATTCGCTCGCGGCCTCATCGGCCACCGCCGCCAGCGCGAACGCCAGATCTTGACGCTGCTGAATGAAGCACCGCAGACGATCGTCGAAATGGTTCCGCTCATGTACAAGGGCGTGGCGCAGGAATTATGGCCCGCTGCCGGACGCTCGGTGCTGGCGCATCTGATCGATTGCGAAAAGCGTGGGATGGTGGAGCGCCAGGGCGAAATCTGGTCGTTGATCGAGACGTCCTGAAGCGATTTTCCGACTTTATCTTTTCGCTTGGCACCCATACCGAGCCCGCAAAGGACCGCATCATGACCGTGCAACCCGTCAATCTTTCCGGACTCGACCTCCGCACCGAAATCGACCGGCTGCGGATTGAGCGCAAGGCCGTCATCCTGGCGCATTATTATCAAAAACCGGAATTGCAGGATCTCGCCGATTTCGTCGGTGATTCGCTCGAGTTGAGCCGCAAGGCCGCCGCCACCGATGCCGAGGTGATCGCCTTTTGCGGGGTGAAGTTCATGGCCGAAACCGCCAAGATCCTCAGCCCGGAAAAGATCGTCGTGCTGCCCGATGTCAACGCCGGCTGCAGCCTGGAGGATAGCTGCCCACCCGAGAAATTCGCCGCGTTTCGCGCCGTGCATCCCGAACATATCGCGCTGACTTACATCAATTGCTCGACCGAAGTGAAGGCGCTCTCCGACGTCATCGTCACCAGTTCGAGCGCCGAGACTATCCTCGCGCAGATCGATCCCGCGCAGAAGATCATTTTCGGCCCGGACCGGCATCTCGGCGGCTATCTCAATCGCAAATTCAACCGTGACATGCTGCTGTGGCCGGGGGTCTGTATCGTCCACGAAGCCTTCAGCGAGACCGAACTGCTCAAGCTGAAGATCAAGCATCCCCATGCCCCGATCGCCGCGCACCCCGAATGCCCGCCGGCGATCGTCGATCATGCCGATTACGTCGGCTCGACCAGCGGCATCCTCAATTATGCCAAGGCGATGGATTCAGCGGGATTGGGTGGCACGCTGATCGTCGCCACCGAGCCGCACATCATTCACCAGATGCAATTGGCGATGCCCGAAAAGACCTTCATCGGCGCCCCCGGCGCGGACGGCAACTGCAACTGCAATATCTGCCCTTATATGGCGCTCAATACCCTGGAAAAACTCTATCTTTCTCTCCGCGACCTGACTCCGCGCGTCGAGATCGAGGAAGGGCTGCGACTGCAAGCGAAGCGCAGCCTCGACCGGATGCTGGAGATGGCCGGCGGTACGGTCGGCAAGGGCGATCTGGGGAGGAGGTAACTCTAGCGTGGATGGTGACTGATTTACCCTCCCGCCCGTGCTGAGCTTGTCGAAGCACTGTCCTTTCTTCCCTGCAAGCGCTTGAAAAGAAAAGCAGTCCTTCGACAAGCTCAGGACGAACGGGTAAATTTTTATCAGTCAGCTTGGGTATGACGGGGCTGAATCCCCCTTGTGCCGGAAAGAAATTACGTCAATTGGAGGCGGCAGACCCAGCCGCTACGGGCGGCGCCACGGCTTCCGGCGTCGCCGATGCGGCAGCAGTGGCGTTCGTCTCCGCATTATCGGCGGCACTATCGCCGGGCGTATTATCCGCTGGCGTCACCACTTGCGGCGGCGCGACCGGTGCTTTCGACTTTACCGAATCATAGGGCAGCATCGCGTCGCTGATCGACCCAGGGAGGATTTCGCCCGAGACCGTACCATGGCCGACCGCCTTGTCTTCATGGTGACAACCGCCCAGCGCGGCAATTAAACCCGCGCTCGCCAAAATATGCCGCAGTGCCAAAATCTGCCGTAGGGGGCGTCTCATTCGCAGGTCTCCGAGCCGCAGGGCTTTTCCAGTTCCGCCAAAAATGCCGGCGCGCGGGCGAGCAATGCCCGATCCCATGCCTCGGGATCAACCCCACGCCCAAGCCTCTCCAGGCTGGTCACGCCGCGATCGGCGATCCCGCAAGGGACGATGCCGCTGAAATGCGACAAATCGGGCGAGAGATTGACCGCGAAGCCATGCATCGTCACCCAGCGACGAATGCGCACGCCGATCGCGCCGATCTTGGCTTCGCTGCCGTCGATATCGTGAGTCCAGATGCCTATGCCCGCGTCCGAGCGCCACGCCGGCACATCGAAATCACCCAGGGTGGCGATCACCCAGCCTTCCAAGGCATGCACGAAACCACGCGCATCACGCGCCCGTTTCCGCAGATCGAGCAAGACATAGCCGATCCGCTGGCCGGGACCATGATAGGTGTAGCGGCCACCCCGCCCGGCGCTAACCACTTCGAATCGCGGATCGATGAGGTCCGCCTCGGCGGCGCTGGTACCGGCGGTATAGACCGGTGGATGCTCGAGCAGCCAGATCAGCTCCTCCGCGCTGCCGTCCTGGATCGCGACGTTGCGGGCGCTCATTGCCTCCAGCGCTTGCCGGTAAGGCACTTGCGCCAGATCGCGTCGCAACTCGATTCCCGGGATGATCATTCGTGCCTATGTGCTATGCCGCTGGGCAGGTGAGATTGCCTACGGCAGTTTACGGCAATTATCAGGGGCGCCGCGGTTAGCAAGCGCGACAGTGGAGACAGTAATGAAATTCGATGGCAACCGGGCCTGGACCGAAGCGGTCCGTGCGATCTCCGCCAATCGCGAAGTGCTGCTGGTGATGGCCGGCGTGTTCTTTTTCCTGCCGGGGCTGATAGCCGCGTTCTTGCTGTCCGGTTTGCAAACGGAAATGCAGGCTGGCCTCACGGCGATGATGGCCGCGCCCAAGAGCCCTGCCGTCCTGCAGCAGATGATGCATATTTATAGCGAGATCGCACCCTATGTGATCCTGCTGCTGCTGGTGCAGTCGGTCGGCTATATGGCGATGCTGGCGCTGCTGACCGACCAGCGCCGTCCCACGGTCGGCGAAGCGATGGCGATCGGCGCCCGCTGCCTGCCCGCGCTGGTCGGCGCGATCCTGTTGTTTATCGTCGGTTATATGTTCGCGTCGCTGCCGCTTGGACTGATCGTGCTGGCTTTCATAACCGCACTGGGCGCTCAGCTGGGGAGCGCGATCGGCGTTACTATCGTCCTGCTGGTGCTGATCCTGGCGGTCACCCGGCTGTCGCTCACCCTGCCGGTGATCGTGATCGAGGGGCTGCATAATCCGGTCACCGCGCTGGTCCGGTCATGGCGAATCACTGCCGGCACGTGCTTGCGGCTGTTGGCGTTTTATGTGCTACTCGGCGTCGCCTATCTGGTCATCACCATCGCGCTGAGCGCCTTGTTGAGCCTGATGTCGGCGGGCACCGGCCAGGCCTATGAGCTGATTTCGGGGACCGTCTCGGGCGTGATCGGCGCGATTACCAGCATCGTGATGACCGCGATCCTGGCAGCGGTTCACCGCCAGTTAGGCGGCCCCTCACGCGAGGCGATCAGCGAGACGTTTTTGTGAAGTAAGGCCAAGGCGCGGTGATCCTGGCCCAAACATTTTTTCCCGTCCGTCCTGAGCTTGTCGAAGGGCTGCCTTTCTTTTCCAGGACTTACCAGAAGAACAAGGCAGCCCTTCGACAAGCTCAGGGTGGACGGCGGAGGTCAATAGGTGCGGTTGGAGCGGGCTGAATTCGCGACCAGCGAAATTCCAGGCCTCAAACGTCTCCGGCAGTTTCCTTCCAGCCCCAGTACAGGCGGCAGGGCAGGATATTCAGCGGTTCGTAATCCTGGTCGATGTGACGGAAATGCCGGGCCATGAAGTCGCGCGCCGCAGCGGTGAACTGGTAGACCAGAAATGCCCCGCCCGGTCGCAGCACCCGATGCGTAGCCGCCGCGATCGCCGGGCCGATACCGTCAGGCAACGTAGAAAATGGCAAGCCCGAGAGCACATAATCCGCATGGTCATGGCCATGCGCCCGCACGATCGCCTCGACATCGGCAGCCGATCCCAGCACCGGAATGAACCGACTGTCAGTGATCGTCGACTTGAGATAATCGATGAACAGCGGATTGGTGTCGATCACGATCAACTGGCCGTCGCGGCGCAGGCGATCGAGCACCGGGCGGCAGAAAGTGCCGACCCCCGGGCCATATTCGACGAACAGCCGGCATTCGTCCCAGCGCACCGGCGCCAGCATCTTGGCGATGGTGAAGCGCGAGGATGGAATGATCGAGCCGACCATCACCGGATGCTTCAGAAAGCCTTCGAAAAACACGCCCCACGGGCCCAATATGCGCTTGGCATGCTGCTTCAGCCTGTGGGGCAAAGCGGCCTCGCGGGCTAATTCAGAACTGGTCATGCTATCGGCAGAGCCCTGATGGTGACGGCCGATTGTCGACCGTGTGAGAATTCGAGATGGTGGTTTGTCATGCGTTTGTCATCTGCCCGTTTGCAGGTTTGCCATGGCTTTGCAAGATTCATGGCATGTAACGCAGACGTGGTAGGCAGTGTTCCCCGCGCCGCCGACTCTCTGGCCGTTCAAAGAATATCGAGCACTTTTTCCTGCGGTCGGCACAGCGCCGCGCCTTTCTCCGTCTCCACCAAGGGACGTTCGATCAGCTTGGGATCGGCAACCATCGCCGCCAGCACCGCCGCGTCACTCGCTTGTGGCAAGCCACGCTCCTCGGCGTCGGTGCCGCGCAGCCGGAGGGCGGCCTGCGGCGTGATCCCGGCCTGGCGGTAAAGCTGGGCGAGTTTCTCCGCGCTGGGTGGATTGCGGAGATATTCCACTACCGTCAGTTCCACCCCAGGCGTGTCCTGCAGGATCGCCAGCGTCTTGCGCGAGGTGCCGCAGGCCGGATTATGCCAGATCGTTGCCTTCAAAATTGCCTCCATTTGCAAAGATTCAGGGAACCGGCTGGATTTGAACAGCCGGCGATAAGGCATGCGTGGCATGGGCCGCGCTCTGGATGGCGCGGACCAGCCGGGGATAAACACCGCAGCGGCAGAGATTGGGTATCGCCGCCTTGATATCCGCCTCGCTGGGATCGGCATTATGCGTCAGCAACGCAGCGGCGGCGATGACGATCCCCGGCGTGCAAAAGCCACACTGGATCGCCTGCTCGGCCACTAGCGCGCGCTGCACCGGATGCGAGCCATCATGGCTCAACCCCTCGATCGTGGTGACGAAGCGCCCCTCGGCTTCGGCCAGCGTAATCTGGCAACTGCGCTGCGCCTCGCCATCGACCAGCACCATGCAGGCGCCGCAATCGCCCACGCCGCAGCCATATTTCGTGCCGGTAAGGTTCGCGGCATCGCGCAGCGCCCAGAGCAGCGGCGTCTGCGGGTCCATCCGAAACGCCACCGGGTGGTTGTTGACGGTCAGGCTAGGCATGGACTCTCCACGGCAAGTTCGCGAGCCATAGCGAGTGCCACCGCCTCGGCAAAGCCCTCCGCAGGATGTTCCACCATGATGTTCACTGTGGGTAAATAGCCGCAGTCCTTAACCTTCCTGTCATGGAAACCGAGCCTGCTGATCGACAGGCCGAAACAGGGGGTGTAAGGCGCGCATCATGGAAGACCCTGCCCAAACGCCCCTTACGCCTGTGTTGGCTGTGACGCCGTTGTTGGATCGAGTGGATAGCCCTGCGGATATGCGCGGGCTGTCGCTGGTGCAATTGCG
>JAMFSI010000019.1 GCA_026225215.1 Sphingomonas palustris
CCCTCCGTCTCGCTACGCGAGCCACCTCCCCCGGAGGGCAGGGCAATCGCACAAGGCTGCGGAGGATGCTACTCCCCTCCCGCTTGCGGGAGGGGTCGGGGGTGGGCATAGCCAAGCGCAGTGTTTGAAATCCACAGAAACAAGGAAGAAGTGCCCACCCCTAGCCCCTCCCGTAAGCGGGAGGGGAAGGTTTCGTGCGATAGTGGTCGAGCCATATGCGATTGCCCTACCCCGTTGGGGGAGGATTTTGATGGGCCCATAACTAGGCTGGTTTTTCCGCCGTGAGCACCGAACCGATCGACGCCGCCACCACCAGCCCGATCGCCAGCCATTGCAGCGCCGAGAGTCGCTCGGCGAGCAACAGCATGCCGGCGATCGCGCCAAGCGCGGGCTCGACGCTTAACAATACCCCGAAGCGGCTCGCTGGAATGCGCTTCAGAGCAATCATTTCCAGCGAATAGGGGATCGCGCTCGAGAGGGTTGCGGCCCCCAGACCTATGGCGATCAGCGAGGGCGTCAGCAGCGCCGCCCCCGCGCTGTAGATGCCGATAGGAACCACGACGACCGCAGCCGTCGCCATGCCCCAGGCCACCGCCTGACCGCCGGGAAGATGCCCGGTCCGTTTGCCGAAGACGATATACAGGCCCCAGCATACCCCGGCGCAGAGCGCATAGCCCACGCCAACCGGATCGAGCGCATGGTCGATCCGGTGGAACGGCAGGAGCAGCGCCAGCCCGGCCGCAGCCAGTCCGACCATCGCGAAGTGCGCCGGACGGCGCGAATGGAGCAGCGAGACGGTCAGCGGCCCAAGAAATTCGATCGCGATGGCCAGCCCCAGCGGTATCGTGCGCAGCGCCATGTAGAAACAGAGGTTCATCAGCCCCAGCGCGACGCCGTAACGCATCGTCGCAAACAGATCGGCGCGGGCGATCGGCATGCGCCATGGACGGAATACGATGAGCAGAATCAGCGCCGAGAAACCGACGCGATAGGCAATCGCACCCGGTGCGCCGACGATCGGAAACAGTCGCTTGGCGTAGGACGTGCCGATGCAGAACGACAGCATCGAGCCCGCGAGTGCCAGATAAGGGAGCGCACGCGTCAGCGGCGGCGCGGGAGGCGAGAGCGTATCCATGGCGCGCAACTACGCGAAGCACCTCGGACATGTCGATTCATTGCGCGCTGCCGAGGTCGGTGCCACTGTGGGGTAAGCTGCCGCGCGCGACGGGTAGGACAATCCGGGAGACTGTCATGGAAATCGATACGAGCACTCACGCTTTCATCACCGGTGGGGCGAGCGGGATTGGCCTTGGGATAGCCGAAGCCCTGGCCGAACAGGGCGCGGCGGTGACCTTGGCCGATATCGATGGCGCGGCGGCCACCGGGGCAGCGGCTGCGCTAGCGGCCAAAGGGCGACGCGCGTTTGGCCTGACGCTTGATGTGCGCGACCGCTCGGGCTGGGGCATCGCCAAGGCAAAAGCCGAAGCTGTGTTCGGGCCGGTGAACATCCTCGTCAACAATGCGGGCATTGGCCCCGGTGGCGAGCAGCTTGCCGATATGCCGCTCGATAGCTGGGATCGGATGATCGCCATCAACCTGACCGGAGGCGTCAATGGCGTCGCCACTTTTGGTGCCGGGCTGCGCGCGGCGCGGCGCGGCCATATCGTCAATGTCGCGTCGATGGCCGGGCTGACCGCCGATCACCCCGGCCTGAGCGCTTACGGCGCGGCCAAGGCCGGCGTCGTTGCGATGAGCGAGGTGCTGCGCGCGGAGATGGCGCCGCACGGCGTCGGTGTCTCGGTCGTCTGTCCGGGTCTGGTGTCGACGAACCTTGGCACGACGACCGAGAAAGTCACCGGCATCGTGCGCGGCGGCGATCCCACGATCATGGCGCGGGGCATGGCGCCGGCCAAGGTCGGCGCCATGGTTGTCGAGGCGATCATCGCCGATCGCCTGTATGTGATGACTCATCCCGAACGCGGCGGCCCGGTGAAGGCGCGCTTCGCTGCGATCCTCGCGGCGTTCGGTCTGTGACGTCGAGACTTCGCCGCCAGTCAATTGTTCTCGCCGGTTCGGGGCCAAAACATCGCCGCGGGACATTGCCAGCGGCAATTGGGCGTGAAATGGAGAGGTTTGCAAGCGCGGAAGCTTAGGCGAGCCGGCGCAGGACGAGGAACAGCGATAGATGGGCAATCTCAAGGTCACCATGACCGACGTGAACGGCACGGTGCATGCCATCGGCAACCTCAACGAGGGTGAAAGCCTGATGGAAATAGCCAAGGCCAATGGCGTCGAAGGCATTTTCGGCGATTGCGGTGGCGGCTGCGCTTGCGCGACTTGCCATGTCTATGTCGATCAGGCGTGGTGGCCCAAGGTTGGAGAGCCCGACGACATCGAGGGCGCCATGCTCGATATGGTTGCCGATGTGCAGCGCCCGAACAGCCGGCTGGGCTGTCAGATCAAGCTGCGGCCCGAACTCGATGGGATCTCCGTCACAGTGGCGCCGACGTCGAACTGAGCGATAATCGGTCACACGTTGCCGGTTGAGGCAAGCCGCCAATCGAGAGGGGGCATGGCTTCATCGCGCGCGAATTCGGATAAGGCTGGTCATTAGGGGCCGGTTTGGCGGTGATGGATCGTGCTGCCGGCGACAATCAGGATTACAGCGCATGGAAACGCAGGCAGCAGATATTCCGGGCAATGCCAAACCCGCGCTGACGCTGGATGAGAAGCAGCTTCTGGCTGAAGCCACGCTCAAGGACTATGCGATCCAGGCGCAGCCGCACGACTATTACCGGGCGATGCGCAAGGGCGATCCGGTGCATTTCGACGAGAAGCTGGGTTCGTGGCTGGTCTCCCGTCACGAGGATATCCTGGCGGTGCAGGCCGATCCGATCACATTCTCGGTCAATATGGGCTATCACACCCAGCAGGCGCGCGGCATGCGCGAGGAATTCCAGGAAATATTGGAGCGCGACGGCGGCGGCTATTTCCCCGATGCGATCATGTCCGATCCGCCCTATCACACCCGCATCCGCAAGCTGATGGAAAACGCCTTCACCGCGCACCGGGTCAAGGAACTGGAACCGCGCATTCGCGATGCGGTGGTCGAATTGCTCGAACAGGTCGCCGATAAGGGCAGCGCCGATGCGGTCAAGGACATCGCGGTGCCGCTGACGATCCGCGTGATCGTCGAGCAACTGGGGCTCGATCACGGCATGGAGGCCAAGATTACGCGCTGGTCGGCCGCAGTGGTGGCGCAGATCAGCAGCATGCAAAACCGCGAGACGATGGTCGAGAATGCCGCTCAGATCTGCGAGTTGCAGAATTATCTGATCAGCAAGATGCGGCAGCGCGAATCCCAGCCGAGCGAGGATATGATCTCGGATATCGTCCACGCCCAGATCAAGATGCCCGACGGCTCGGTGGAGACGCTGAATTTCGAAGAGGCGGTGTCGCTGGTGCGCGCGCTGCTCATCGCCGGAAACGACACCACTGCAACCGCGATCGGCAATCTCTTCCTGCTGCTGGCGACGCGGCCGGACGTCGTCCGGCTGCTGCAGGAGTCGGTGGATGACGACCGCCGGTTGACGCGCTTCGTCGAGGAATTGCTGCGCGTCGAACCGCCAGTCCGTGCGCTGTCGCGAATGACTTCCTGCGAAACCGTTCTGGGCGGCACCACGATCCCGGCGCACGCTCATATGCTGCTGGTCTACGGCTCCGGCAATGACCAGGAAGAAGTGTTTCCGGACCCGCGCAAATTCGACATGGATCGGCCCAATCTCGGCCGCCACGTGTCCTTTGGCGGCGGTGTGCATCGCTGCGTCGGGCTGGCGTTGGCGCGGATGGAAGTGAAGGTGATGGCGCGCGAAATCGCCAGGCGGATGGACAATATCAAGCTGGCGATCGCCGTCGAAGATATCCGCTATCTGCCCACCGTGGCCACGCGCACGATCGAGCATTTGCCGATCACTTTTACGCGCCGCGTGGGCTGATCGACCAATAAAAAGAGCGACTATATTCCGTCCGTCCTGAGCTTGTCGAAGGACTGCCATGTTCTTTCGCCCAGGGTGGAAAAAGAAAGCAGCCCTTCGACAAACTCAGGGTAGACGGGGAAGGGAGCTTCCCGGTTTGAAGCAGGAGGGATCTAGTTGGCGCAGGAATTAACGGGCAAAGTGGCGGTGATCACCGGCGGCGCCAGCGGTATCGGTCGAGCTACTGTGGAACTGTTCTTGCGCGAAGGCGCCAAGGTGGTGATCGCCGATATCAGCGATGATGCGGGCGCAGCACTGGCTGAATCGCTGGGCGCTGCGGCGGTCTATCTGCGCACCGACGTATCCTCGCGTGAGGCGGTGCAGGCGGCGGTGGATCTGGCGGTATCGCACTTCGGCGGCCTCGACATCATGTTCAACAATGCCGGTATTTCCTGCGGCGCTTATCCTGATTTCATCGACGACAAGCTCGATGATTTCGACCGGGTGATGCAAGTCAATGTCCTGGGGCCGATGCTGGGTACGCAGATCGCGGCGCGGCATATGAAGGATCACGGCGGCGGTGCGATCGTCAATTGTGCATCGATCGCGGGCACGCTCGCGGGCCATGCGATGATGACCTATCGCGCTTCGAAGGCAGGCCTGATCCAGTTCAGCAAATCGGCGGCGATCGATCTTGGCCGCTATGGCATTCGCGTCAATTGTCTGGTGCCGGGTCATATCCGCACACCGATGTCGTCGTTCCAGCAAGGGGCGTCGAGCGAGCAGATCGATCGGCTCGAACAAGAAGTTTCGGCGGTCTATTTGTCGAACCAGATCCTGAAGCGGCGCGGCGAACCCGACGATTGCGCGCAGGCTGCATTGTTTCTGAGCGGGCAGCGCTCGCGCCATATCACCGGAATGGTCATGCCGGTCGAGGGCGGGGTAACAGCGGGCGATCCGGTCAATCACCTGGCCGATATCTTTGCCGCGCGGGCTTCGGTGCTGGGTTAACGATGGCGCGCCGTGCCCACCCCCGCTGCGACTAGGCGGCTGCGCCGGCAAATCTCGCTGCCCCTCCCGCAAACGGGCGGGAGGATGGCCGCCCCGCCGCGTTAACCTGCTCCCCTCCCGCTTGCGGGAGGGGTTGGGGGTGGGCACTTTAACTTAAGCGAGATGCCGAAGCTCAATGCGATCCCATATACCGGCCACCATTGGTCGAAATCGTCTGCCCGGTGATATAGCTGGCTTCTTCCGAAGCGAGGTAAGCGACGGCGGCAGCGATATCCCCGGGCTTGCCGATGCGCTTCATCGGCAGCGTCTGAGCAAAGGCTTCGGCATCGATCGGCGCGGCGCGGAGCATCGGCGTGTCGATGAAGCCGGGGGGCACCATGTTGACGGTGACGCCGGTGGCCGCGAATTCCAGCGCCAACGACTTGGTCAAGCCCATCAACCCGCCCTTCGCCGCGACATAGTGGGCTTGCTGGGGCGAACCGCTCTGCACCGATGACGAGGTGATGTTGATCACCCGGCCCCAGCTGTCGGCGACCATATCGGGCAGCACTTCCTTAGTGACCAGCCACGGCCCGCGCAGATTGATGCGGATGACCTTGTCGAACAGATCGTCCTCGGTTTCGAGGAAGGGAGTGAAGGGCGCAATACCGGCATTGTTGACGAGGATCGCGATCGGGCCCCATTCCTTGCGCACCTGCTCGGCGGCGGCATGGATCGCGGCCTTGTCCGAGCAATCGACGGTGAGCGCGAGCGCGGTGCCGCCGGCATCACGGATCAGCTTGGCGGTTTCTTCGGCGCCCGCAGTGTTGATATCCCAGATCGCCACCCGGGCGGTGTCTTCAGCCAGCCGCAGGGCAATGGCGCGGCCAATGCCCGAACCGGCGCCGGTGACGACGGCGACGCGGTTTTTAAGTGATCTGGTCATGGTCTATCCTCTCGAAATGGGCGGCGGCATGCGGTTCGATGACGCCATTTGCTGAACGGCTGAACAGCAATGCGATGCTGGCTGTCAAGCGCGAAGTCTGAAGTGTCCGGTGGAATTGGACGCTCAGCCGAGATCGGCGAAGCCACCATAACGACCCTGGAAAAACAGCATCGGATCCCCTTCGCGCTTCGCCTCAAGCCCCAGCACATGGCCCAGGACGAAGTAGTGGTCACCGGCATCGGTGACCGAATGGACGCGGCATTCGATGGCAACGATCACCTCGGGCAACAGCGGCAGGCCATGGCGCGAGATGGTAAATTCCACGTCGGCGAATTTATCACCCTTGCCCGCGAGTTGGCGGCACAATGCGGTCTGATCGCTGGCTAGAACATTGACCGCAAAGTGGCCGGCTGCCTCGATTAGCGGCCAGGTCGAGGAACTTTTGTCCGGCAGGAACCCTACCAACGGCGGATCGAGCGAAACCGACGTAAAAGTGCCCACGACCATGCCGACCGGCTGGCCAGCGTCGGTCATCGCGGTGATCGCCGCTACTCCGGTGGGATAGTTCCCCAGCACCTGGCGGAACGTCGCCGCTTCTATGATCAGTTCGCTCACATTCGCTCCTTGTCCCGCCGCCTGGGCACCCTATCTTGGGCTGACCTAATCTTGAATCAGTCGTGGCAGAGCGACGCGCTTCTCGCAATAGCGCGCGCTACAGGATTCATCTTGCCTCGACCCGAGCAAAAGTGCAGGGAACTAACCGATCGATTAAACTTGTTTCGATCATCTAAAAATGGGCTCAAATCCCTGGTCAAGCGCGGCTGCGCGCGGGGAAGCGAGCCCCTCAAGTCGAGGACTTACGATGGCCGCCGTCAATGCAATCAATGACACGCCCGAAGCCAGGGAAGTTGCGGCGCTGGTCGCCCGCTCGCGCGCGGCGCAGGCCCAGATCGAGAATTACACGCAGGAGCAGGTCGATCGTCTGATCCGCGGCATGGTCTGGGCGGTCGCCAAGGAATCGACCGCGAAGATGCTGGCGCAGCACACCGTCGATGAGACTCGGCTCGGCAATTATGAGGGCAAATACCTCAAGATTTTCCGCAAGACCCGCGCCACGCTGATGGACATCCTCGACGACAAATCGGTGGGGGTGATCGAGGAAGACAAGGTTCGCAACATCGTCAAGATCGCCAAGCCGGTCGGCGTGATCGGGGCGCTGTCGCCTTCGACCAATCCCGAGGCAACGCCGGTGATCAAGGCGATCAGCGCGGTCAAGGGCCGCAATTCGATCATCATCGCCCCGCACCCGCGCGCCAAGATCACGAACAAGATCATCTGCGATCTGATGCGTGATGCGCTGGTCAAGATGGGCGCCCCTGCCGATCTGGTGATTCCGATCGAGACGCCATCGGTCGAAAAGACCAACGAGGTGATGCGCCAATGCGATCGCGTGCTGGCCACCGGCGGCGCGCCGATGGTTCACGCAGCCTATTCCTCGGGCACTCCGGCGCTGGGCGTGGGCGTGGGCAATGCGGTAATCACTGTGGACGACACCGCCGATCTCGACGATGCCGCTGAAAAGATCCGCATCTCGAAGACGCTCGATCTAGCCGCATCGTGTTCCTCGGACAATGCTGTGATCCTGTTCGATTCGATTTACGATGAGATGGTCGCCAAGCTCGAAAAGCAGGGTGGCTATGTCGTCACCGCCGACGAGAAGAAACTGCTCGAAGCGGTGATCTGGGTCGATGGCCACATCAATGCCAATGCCGTGGCCCAGCCCGCACCACGGATCGCCGAAATGGCCGGTTTCTCGATTGCCGCCGATCGCAGCTTCCTGATCGTACCCGAAACCGGCTTCGGCGCGGATTATCCGTTCTCGGGCGAAAAGATGACGGTCACCATGGCGCTGTACCGCGTCAAGGATATCGACGCGGCGATCGCGCTGACGAACGATATCCAGTCGTACCAGGGCCAGGGTCATAGCTGCGGCATCTATTCGCGCAGCGATGAGAATATCCTCAAGCTGGCCCTGGGCACCAAGACCAGCCGGGTGATGGTCAACCAGCCGCAATCGGCTTCGAACTCGGGCAATCTGTGGAATGGTATGCGCCAGACCTTCAGCCTGGGCTGCGGCAGTTGGGGCGGCAATGCCACGAACAACAACATCAGCTGGATCGATCTGGTCAATATCACCTGGATCTCGAAGCCGCTGGCCGTAACCAAGGTGATCCCCGAGGATGAGGCGTTGTTCGGTAAGGATATCATCGAACTGGTCGGCTGATCGCTTCGTCCCGCCCGTCTACTCCCGTCATCCTGACGAAAGTCAGGATCCATTCTCCCAACGCTGGAACGGCCGACTAACCAGGAGGACGCATTGCTGACTGACCGCCAGCCCTGCGTCTATATCCTGGCCAGCCGCCGCCACGGCACCCTGTACATCGGAGTCACCTCCAACCTCTTGACCCGGCTTTATCAGCACAGGGATGGGGTGATCGACGGGTTTACCAAACGACACGGCGTACATCGCCTGGTCTACTTCGAGATGATCGAAAGAATGGAGGCGGCAATCGCTCGCGAGAAACAGTTAAAGGCCTGGCGCCACGACTGGAAGATCGCGCTGATCGAGCGTGAGAACCCATTCTGGGAAGATCGGGGGATCGTATTGGGTTTCATACCGCTGGCGTCGAGCCGAATGGATGCTGACTTCCGTCAGCATGACAGCGCCGCGCATGACGAGACAGGGCATAACGAAATAGTGGGGCAACCATGAGCGACCAGTTCCAGCTTACCGAAGACCAGCTCGCCATCCAGGATATGGCGCGCAAATTCACCGCAGACCGGATCACTCCCTTCGCCGCTAAATGGGACGAAGAGCATCACTATCCCATCGACGTCTGGAAAGCGGCGGGCGAACTGGGTTTCGGCGCGATCTATGTCTCTCCCGAGAGCGGTGGCACCGGGTTGGGGCGACTCGAAGCGGCGCTGATCATGGAAGCGATGGCCTATGGTTGCCCCGCCACCAGCGCTTATATCTCGATCCATAATATGGCCGCCTGGATGATCGACACTTTCGGCGGTGACGAGATCAAGGCGCGGTTCCTGCCGGATATGATCGGTATGGACAAGATCGCCAGCTATTGCCTGACCGAGCCCAGCTCCGGGTCGGACGCGGCGGCGCTGCGGACGACGGCGAAACTGGTCGGCGATCATTATGTGCTCAATGGTACCAAGCAGTTCATCTCGGGCGCCGGCTATAACGACATCTATGTGGTGATGGTCCGCACCGGCGAGGACGGCCCCAAGGGTATTTCCTGCCTCGTCGTCGAGAAAGGCACACCCGGCCTGTCGTTCGGCGTGCCGGAAAAAAAGCTCGGCTGGAACGCCTCACCCACCGCGCAAGTGATCTTCGACAATGTCGAGGTGCCGGTCGAAAACCGGGTCGGCGCCGAGGGCGATGGCTTCAAATTCGCCATGGCCGGGCTCGATGGCGGCCGGATCAACATCGGCGCCTGCTCATTGGGCGGCGCGCAGCGCTGCCTCGATGAGGCCATTGGTTACGTCAAGGATCGCAGCCAATTCGGCAAGCCGATCGCCACTTTCCAGAACACTCAGTTCCAGCTTGCCGACATGGCCACCGATCTCGAGGCGGCGCGGGCGCTGCTGTATATGGCGGCGGTCAAGGTCACGAATGGCGCGCATGACAAGTCGCGTTTTTCGGCGATGGCCAAGAAGCTGGCGTCGGACAGCGGTTCGGAGATCGTCGACAAGGCGCTGCAGATGTTCGGCGGTTATGGCTATCTGCGCGATTATCCGATCGAACGCTTCTGGCGCGATCTGCGCGTTCATCGTATCCTCGAAGGTACGAATGAGGTGATGCGGATGATCATCGGGCGGGATTTGCTAAAATGACTGATGCAGCGTCGACCAGTGAGATGATCGTTCGCCGCGATGGCGTGGCCGGAATCCTTTCGCTCAATCGGCCCAAGGCGATTCACGCGCTTACGGTCGAAATGGATCATGCCATGACCGCCGCGTTGCTCGCCTGGCGCAACGAGCCGGGGGTCCACGCCGTCATCATCGATCATGCCGAGGGGCGCGGTTTCTGCTCGGGCGGCGATATCAATCTGGTCCGGCAATCGGTGCTGAACGATGGCGGGGTGAACGGGCGGAAATTCTTCTACGAGGAATACCAGCTCAACCATCTGCTGTTCACTTATGCCAAGCCGGTGGTGTCGTTCATGGACGGCATCACCATGGGCGGCGGGGTGGGGATCGCACTCCCCGCACGTTATCGCGTGGCCACCGAAAACACCCGTTTTGCCATGCCCGAAACCGGGATCGGTCTGTTTCCCGATGTCGGCGGCGGCTGGCATCTGTCACGTTTGCCGGGACGGATTGGACAGTTCCTGGCGCTGACCGGCGCGCGCATCGATGGCGCGGAATGCCTGTGGGCAGGGTTGGCGACGCATTATCTGCCGCATGAACGGCTTGCCGAGGCCAAGGAACGGATCGCGCATGGTCATGACATCGGCGGCGTGCTGGCGGCGCTGTCGGTCAGCCCGCCACCCGCGAAGATCGCCAGCCATGCCCAGGCCATTGCCCGCCATTTCGCGGCCGATCGGCTGGAAGATATCCTGTCCTCGCTGGAGGCGGACCAGAGCGAGTGGGCGATTCGCGAACTGGCCACCTTGCGCACCAAGAGCCCGCAGACGCTGAAGGTAGCGTTGCGCCAGCTTGCCGAAGCGGCGAATCTTCCCGATTTTGCCGCCAATATGGTGATGGAATACCGCATCGCCTCGCGCGTGCTGATGCTGCCCGATTTCGCCGAGGGGGTACGCGCGGTGATCGTCGACAAGGACAATGCGCCGAAATGGCATCCGGCCACCGCCGAGGGTGTGACCGACCAGTTGATCGAGGCGATTTTCGCGCCTCTCCCACCCGAAGAGGAATGGAAACCGCTATGAGCTATGAATGTCTGATCGTCGAGCAGCGCGGCGGCGTCACCCTGATCCAGCTCAATCGGCCCAAGGCGCTGAATGCGCTGAATTATCAGGTGCTGCAGGAATTGATCGCCGCTTTCGCTGCTTACGAGGCCGACGAGACGCAGGGTTGCGCGGTCTTGACCGGGGCGGGCGAAAAGGCCTTTGCGGCTGGCGCCGATATTGCCGAAATGGCGACCAAACCCGCCACTGAATTCTACGCGCAGGCCTTTTTCGATGGCTGGCAGAAGGATATCGCCAATAAGGTGCGCAAGCCGTGGATCGCGGCGGTGAATGGTTTCGCCCTGGGCGGCGGCTGCGAATTGGCGATGATGGCGGATATGATCATCGCTTCGGAATCGGCGAAATTCGGCCAGCCCGAGATCAAGCTCGGCGTCGCCCCCGGCATGGGCGGCACGCAGCGGCTGACGCGCGCGGTGGGCAAGGCCAAGGCGATGGATCTATGCCTGACCGGTCGGATGATGAACGCCGAGGAAGCCGAGAAAAGCGGACTGGTGGCGCGGATATTCCCGGTCGAGGGCTTCCTCGACGAGGTGCTCAAGGTGGCGACGACGATTGCCGGCATGCCGCGCATCGCTGCGCTGGTGAACAAGGAAATGGTCAGCGCGGCCTTTGAAACGGTGCTGGAGCAGGGGCTGCTGTTCGAGCGTCGCTTGTGGCAAGTGCTGGCGGCGACCGAGGACAAGACCGAAGGCATGGCCGCCTTCGTCGAAAAACGCGAGCCGGTCTGGAAGGGCCGCTAGGTAAATCGCTCCCCTCCCGCCTGCGGGAGGGGTTAGGGGTGGGCATTCCCACACCAGATATTTGGAGCAGGTCCACCGTGTTCAGTGGGACATGCTTATGAACATACCCTTCCGGAAGCAGGAGACGTCTCTATGAAGATCGCTTTCATCGGCCTGGGCAATATGGGCGGCGGCATGGCGGCCAATCTGGTCAAGGCCGGCCATGAAGTGCGCGCCTTCGATCTCGCGCCAGCCGCGCTGGAACGCGCCCGCGAACATGGCGCGGAGACTTTCGCGACGGTGCGTGAGGCGGTGCAGGGCGTGGGTGCGGTGGTGTCGATGCTGCCGAACGGGCAGATCGTGCGCAGCGTCTATGAGGGCGATGTCATCGGTCATGCGCCGGCAGGGGCGCTGCTGCTCGATTGCTCGACGATCGATGTCGCCACCGCGCGCGATGTCGCCGGGGCGGCGGAAGCGGCTGGCTATGAAACGGTCGATGCCCCGGTTTCGGGCGGCATCGCCGCGGCCAATGGCGGTACATTGACCTTCATGGTCGGCGGCAATGACGGCGCTTTTACCAAGGCGCAGCCGATCCTGGCGGCGATGGGCAAGGCAGTGATCCATGCCGGCGGCAGCGGCGCGGGGCAGGCGGCCAAGGTCTGCAACAATATGCTGCTGGGCATTCAGATGATCGGCACTTGCGAAGCCTTTGCCCTGGCGCAACGGCTCGGCCTCGATCTGCAGACCTTCTACGATATTTCCTCGGTATCGTCGGGCCAATGCTGGTCGATGACGTCCTATTGCCCGGTGCCCGGCGTTGGCCCGCAAAGCCCGGCCGACAACGGCTACCAAGGCGGCTTTGCCACGGCGCTGATGCTCAAGGATTTGAAGCTGGCGATGGAGGCGGCGCAAACTGCCGGCAGCCAGACGCCGATGGGTCAGCGCGCCGCCGAATTATATGCGGCCTTTGCCGAAAGTGGGCATGGCGGGTTGGACTTTTCTGCGATTATCGAGACGCTGTAGATTTGAAACGTCCAAGGGCGAAGGCATGAGCGCTTTCTCAGTCCAAGTGGACTTGCGTCTCGACCTTGGACTTGCTCGCAGGTTTCCGCAGCAGCAGCAGCAGGGGCAGCGCGGCGAGCGTCACTAGGAATAGAAACCAGAAGGCATCGACATAAGCGACCATAGCCGCCTGGCGCGTGACTTCGGCATTCATATGCGCCAGCTGCAGCGGCGCGGTGAAATCGAAACCGGGTGAGGCGCTCGCCAGTCGCGGATCGTCGGGCCGGATCGTGGCGACCAGCCGCGCCTGCACTGTCGCGGTATTACGGATAGTCATCGCCTGCAGCACCGAGATGCCGATCGCCGAGCCGATGTTACGGATCAAGGTGAACATGGCCGCGCCTTCGTTGCGGAACTTCGCATCGAGCGTGCCGAAGGCGATCGTCGAGAGCGGCACGAAGATCATCCCGGTTCCCATCCCCTGGACAAAGCCGGAACTGATCATCATCGACGAATCCATATCCAGCGAGAAGCCGCTCATCCGGTACATCGAATAAGCGCTGAGCAGGAAACCGAGCAGGATCAGCGCGCGCGCGTCGATATATTTGAGGAGCCGGCCAGCCAGGATCATCGAAATCATCGAGCCGACACCGCGCGGCGCGGTGACCAGCCCGGTTGTCACCACCGGATAGTTGAGCAAGCCCTCCAGCATCGGCGGCAGCAGCGCCAGAACCGAAAAAATCAGCACGCCCAGGAAGAAGCCGAGCACTGAACCCAGCGTGAAATTGCGATCGGCGAACAAGCGCAGGTTGATGAACGGGCTGCGTCCGGTGAGAATATGAACGAGGAACAGATAGCCGAAGACCAGCGCGCTGATCGCCTCGATGAAGATCTCGGTTGAGTTGAACCAGTCCTTGGTCTGGCCGCGGTCGAGCATGAGCTGGAACGAGCCGATCGCCAGCGCCAGCATCGCAAAGCCGAAAATGTCGAGGTGCGAGCGCTCACCGTTCTTCGTCTCGGGCAAAAAGATCATCAGGCCGGACAGCGCGAGCGCGCCGATCGGCAGGTTGATGAAAAAGACCCAGCGCCATGACAGATTGTCGGTCAGCCAGCCGCCCAGCGCCGGGCCGATGATCGGGCCCAGCACCGCGCCCATCGACCAGATCGACATCGCGCTGCCATGGCGCTCGGGCGGGTTGATATCGAGCAGGATCGCCTGGCTCATCGGCACGAGCGCCGCGCCGAAGACGCCTTGCAACAAGCGAAAGCCGACGATCTCGCCCAGGCTGTCGGCGATGCCGCATAGTCCCGAGACCAAAGTGAAGCCTATGATCGATACGACCATCAGTCGCTTGCGTCCGAAGCGCCCGGCCAGCCATCCGGTCAGCGGCGTGCAGATCGCCGAGGCGACAATATAGGAGGTCAGCACCCAGGTGATTTCGTCGGCAGAGGCGGCAACGCTGCCCTGGATATGCGGCAGCGCGACATTGGCGATAGTGCTGTCGAGCGAGTTCATAACGCTGGCGGCCATCACCGAGATGGTGATGAACCGCCGCACCGTGGGATCGGGATAAGGCGATGGTGCGACGAGGGCTGTAGACGCCACTTGTGAAAGGCCGGAGCCTTCGACTTCGCCAGATTCGATTTCGTCGCCGCTGAAACGGCCGGGTTCGAGCGCTGACGACATGAGACGGGTGGGGCCATGCTAAGGGGGTCGCCGAGGTGCGAACCGAACCAATCTAATATGCCGGTGCCATAAACCTAATGATGTTTTGGCAGATATGATATGCACAATGCTTATGAAAAATATCGATCTCAACCTGCTGCGCACGTTCGACGCGCTGATGGAGTATCGCAGCGTCACCCGCACCGCGTCGCACCTCGGCATCACTCAGCCCGCGGTCAGCCATGCGCTGGCGCGGTTGCGGATAGCACTGGACGATCCGCTGTTCATCCGCGGGCGAAGCGGCTTGCAACCCACCGCGCGGGCCGAGGAGATTGCCGAAGGCATTCGCAAGGGCCTGTCGCAGTTCGCCGATGCGTTGGCCGCTACGCCCTTCGATCCGGCCACGGCGGAGCGGCGCTTCACCATCGCGGCGAGCGGCTATTTCTGCCTGCATGTCATACCGTCGCTGGTCGAACTGGTGCGCCAGACGGCGCCCGGCATCTCGCTCGATCTGGTACCGACGGGCGATGCGCTGGTGTCGCTGCTCGATCGCGGCGTTATCGACCTGGCGCTCGGCGCTTCGCTCGATGCCCCGCGCTGGATCGTGACCGAGCCGCTCTATCGTGAAAAGCTGGTGTGGATATCAGCGCCGGACAATCCGATCGTCCGCGATCGGACGCCGATCGCCGCGATCGCCGAGGCGCTGCACATCGCCATCGTGCCCCATCAGATCTTCGAACCGCCGGTCGCTCTGCCCGGCGGCGCGCGTCTGGCCTGGCATGCGTCATCCGCGGATCGCGCGCTGCCCCATGAGGCGCCCAATCGTCTTGCGGTTTATGATTCGCTCACCGCCGTCGAACTGGTCTCGCGCACCGACCTTATTGCCCAGGTCCCGGAACGGACCGCTCGGCGCGCAACCAGGCAGGGGCAAGTCGTCACGCTCGACTGGATTCCCCCGGATTCATTCTATCAGATGATCCTGATCTGGCATGCGCGTCGTCGATCCGACCAAGGCCTCGCCTGGCTGAGGACTATGCTGCATACAAGCGTTCGGGAAGACTGACCGCGAGACAGGGGGCAATCGTCTCGGAGAACTCTGACTATCGCCTCAAACTTTTCCGCCCAAAATCACCGGCCCCAGCAACAGCAGCAGCTTGACGTCGACGGCATCGCCCAGCGCCCGGCGTGCCGTCAAAAATGCCTCGATTTCGCCCAATGGCACCCGATGAACGGTGATATCCTCACCCTCGGTACCGCCGCCGGGACCGACCTGTTGCAGATCATGCGCGCGCAGCAAGGTGAAGCTCTCGCTGACCATGCCGGGCGAGGACCAGAACTCGCCCAGCGATACCAGTCGCCCGGCGCGATAGCCGGTTTCCTCTTCCAACTCGCGCGCGGCGGCAACGAGGACATCCTCGTCGGCGTTGTCATCGTGATCACCGATCAGGCCGGCGGGCAGTTCGATACAATTACGCCCCAGCGGCACACGAAATTGCTCGACCAGGAGGACATGGCCGGCGGGATCGATCGCCAGGATCACCGCCGCGCGAATATTGCGCGCCCGGCTGACATATTCCCAGCGCCCGCGCTGTTTCGCAGTGATGAAGCGCCCCTGCCAGGTGATCTGTTCGGGCTCGGACTGGTCTTGCGTCATTTCAAACCTCGATCACACGGTCGGGCAGCTCATTGATGTTATGCGCGGCGCGGGGGAAATGTTGCGTGAGCACCGCGCCAATCTTGCCGATCGCTTCGACCATGCCATCGGCGATGCGATTGTCACCGATATGACCCAGCATCGCCGCCATCGCCTCGCCCCATTCGCTGGCCGGAATTTCGGCGGTCACGGCGGGATCGGTGACGATCTCGGCGCGGCGCTCGGCACGGGAAAGATAGATCAGTACCCCGGTACCGCCAGCGGTGCGATTTTCGGCGCCGATGCGGTAATAGCTGACGGCGCGGGCGCGGGTGCGGGCGTGTTTGATCGGTCCCGGCACCAGGGCAAAGCGCAAGCGGCGCCAGCGCAGGATCAGCCAGGTCGCGGCAAATTTGATGATGACGACGACAGCGGCGAGCGTAAACACGGCGCCGGGCTGCCACTGCATGTCCCACCCGCCGAGGATCCGGTCGATCAAGCCGAGATAGAACTGCGGTGCCAGGCTCAGCGCGGAAAGCGCTAACAGCGCGACCAGCGCCGACCAGATCAGGGCGATATCGTCATAGCCATCGGACTGGTTGGCGAGGATCGTGACGATTTCGCCGGCGCTATGCGCTTCGGCTGAAGTAACGGCTGCCGCGATGCGGCTGCGATCGACCTCGCTCAGCGCAAAATGGTTGGGCCCGAAGGCGCTGCTGCTGGGCTTGCCGATCACCGCGCGCTCCTACCAGCTACCCGAGGCGCCGCCGCCGCCGAAGCTGCCGCCACCGCCGGAAAATCCGCCACCACCACCACCACCACCGGCGCCTTCGGAGCGGCCGCCGCCCATGCCTTCCAGCGCGCTCCACAGCAGCACCGGCCCTAGACCACTGCCTCCGCCGCCATAGGCCTGCCCGCCGCGCATTCTGCGAAACATCGGGATGATGAAAAACAGGAAAATGAAGCCCAGCCACAGCAGCGCTGGCCCGATCTGACCGGACCGGGCAGGGGCGGGATGCGCAGTAGCGGCGATTTGGCGTGCCTGGTCGGCGGGTAAGGTCAATTGCTGGATCAGCGCGGCGGCGCCTGCCTGGATCCCGCCGGGTATGTCGTTCGCCTTGAATTTGGGCAGCATGACATTCTGGATGATCACTTCGGAAAGCCCGTCGGTCACCGTGGGTTCGAGCCCATAGCCAACCTCGATCCGGACCTTGTGCTCCTTCGGCGCGACGATCAGGACGATGCCGTCATTGCGCTTCTTGTCCCCCAGGCCCCAGGCGCGCCCAAGCCGATAGCCATAATCCTCGATATCATAGCCCTGAAGGTCGGGAATGGTGGCGACGACCAGTTGGCGCTGCGATTGGGTTTGCAGCGCGGCGAGTTGCTGGTCGAGTTGGGCGACGACATTGGCTGGCAGCACATGGGCGGCATCGACCACCCGACCGGTCAGCGGTGGAAAAGTTTGCGCTTCAGCGGCGTTCGCGCACAGCAGCACCGCGGCAAGCCGAAGAAGCCACCCCCACCGTCCGTGCTGAGCTTGTCGTCCCGAAGGGGACCGTAGGTCAACCACTGTTTCTCCTTTGGGCAGGGCTGAAAGAAAGGCAGTCCTTCGACATGCTCGGGACGAACGGGTGAGGACTGGCTAGAGCTTGCCTTCGAGGCTGGGCGCGGCTTCGGCGCCCGGGGTTACCGCCTGATAAGGCACCATCGGCTGCGAACTATAGATGATGCGGGCGGCGACGATCGCCGGGAAGGTGCGGATCGTGGTATTATATTCCTGCACCGCCGTATTATAATCGCGAATGGCGATGCGGACGCGGTTTTCCTGGCCCTCGAGCTGGCTCTGCAGCATCTGGTAATTGCCGATGCTTTTCACTTCGGGATAGGCCTCGGAATTGGCGAGCAGGCGGCCCAAACCGCCGATCGACTGCGACAGTTGGTTCTGGGCGTCCTGGAATGCCTTCATCTTGGCGGGGTCGGTCAGATCGCCGGCGTTAAGCTGGATGCTGGTCGCTTTAGCGCGGGCTTCGGTCACACCGACCAGGATGCCCTTTTCCTGTGTCGCCGCACCCTTGGCGACGGCGGCGAGATTGGGAATGAGGTTGGCGCGTTCCTGGAAGGCGGCCTGGACGTCCGCCCAGCGCGCCTTGGCGTTTTCCTGTTCGGTGGGCACGGAGTTCACACCGCAGCCAGAGAGGGCCAGCGCCGCTGAGGCCATCAGAGCAGCGCGGCTCCATGCAGGTCGATTGGCAGGACGCGATGACATTGGCGAATTCCCCTCGTTGGCGAGCCCGTAGATGCAGAGCCCAGCCTCCGCTCAGGAAGATAGCGATGGCCGGGCCCGGTGCAAGGTGTGGTCGATAAATGGCGGTAGGTAAAATCCGGTTCGAGCGAACGGAGAAGGCATGATTAACAAATAATTGCGTCGCTTGCGCGGTTGTGGCAAGATTCTGTGGCAGGAGCTTGAGGAGGATTTACGATGGCGATGGTTGGCGATTTCAAGGCATTTATTGCCCGGGGGAATGTTCTGGACCTCGCGGTCGGTGTGATCATCGGTGCTGCCTTTGGCAAGATCGTGTCTTCGCTGACCGACGACATCATCATGCCGGTCATCGGCCTGCTCACCGGCGGCATCGACTTTTCGAGCAAATTCGTCGCGCTGGGCACGATTCCCGCGAGTTACAAGGGTTCGCTGACCGATTATGCCGCGCTGAAAAAGGCCGGGGTGGCGCTGTTGGGCTATGGTTCGTTTTTGAATGCGGTGATCAACTTTCTGATCCTGGCTTTCGTCATCTTCCTGATCGTGCGCCAAGCCAATAAGCTGATGCCGAAGCCGGTTCCTGCGCCTGCCGGCCCAACCGAAGTCGATTTGCTGACGGAAATCCGGGACTCGCTCAAGGCACGCTGAATCTTTGGCTGATACGAAACTTTGTTTCGGATAGTCGGTACCGGCCCGCTCCCCCTGCCCAACCACCCATTACAGGGTGC
>JAMFSI010000020.1 GCA_026225215.1 Sphingomonas palustris
CAATCCGCAACCACGTCCCATCGCTCACAACAAATCGGCTCGTGTCCATCCAACCGCTCCCGGCAAAAGGAGCTTGAATCACAATCTCACACAAATGGGAATCCTAAATGTCCACGGGCCTTAGGGAAAAGGCATAGCGTGTACGTCCTCTATTGAGGGCATAAGCTGCTATCTGCTCCGAAGACCTGACGATGTCGCGCGAGCGGATTACCTTTGACCTCAAGCCTTGTCCCACTCCACATGCAATTCCTGCAAACCCTGCAACAGATAGGTTGGCTCATAGGCATAGCGCCGCGCCTCGCGCGGGCCATGTCGGGCTTCGGAAATACGGATATCGCTTGTCCGTGACAGGAATTGCTCCAGCGCCACGCGCACTTCCATCCGCGCCAGCGGCGCGCCGATGCAGGCATGGGTACCGCGACTGAAACTGATGTGATCGCGCACGCCGGGCCGGTCGAAATCGAAGCTATCAGGGTCGGCGAAATGGCGGGGATCGCGATTGGCGCCGCCGACATTGATCGTCAGAATCGAGCCGGCTGGCACATCCACGCCGCCCACCGTCGTGTCGGTCAGCGCCAGACGCGACAGGCATTTCACCGGATTTTCCGCACGCAGCACTTCCTCGATGAAGTCGGGAATGCGTTCGGGATTCGCGCGCAGCTTGCGCTGGATTTCGGGATTGTCACCCAGCACGCGGAACGAAAAAGCGACCAGCCGCGCCGAGGTATCCTGCCCTGCCCCGAACAGGAAAGAGGCGAGGCGCGTCAGCATGAGCAAGCTGGGCTTGGAACCGTCACGATAGGTGGAATGCACCAGTTCGCTCATCATATCGCCGCGCGGATGGGCAAGGCGGTCTTCCAGATAAGTGCGAAACCGGGGATGGAGATGCTGCAACGGGTCGGATTGCGCCTTATGCCCGGCGTCGCCCATTTGCGTCGGCGGCAGGCCCAATTCCTCGATCAGCCCCTGGCGGTCGTCCTCGGGCACGCCCAGCAGATCGGCGATCACCAGCGTCGACAAAGCATGGGCGAAGTCCTTGGTGATCTCACAGCCGCCGCGATCGATCAGCCCATCGACCAGATGCACCACCAGGCCACGGACATAATCCTCATTGGCCTTGAGCCGGGAATGGGTCAGCAATTGCGTCAGCAGCGCGCGATTGCCGCCATGTTCAGGGGCATCCATCGTCGCCAGATGATCGGTCCAGGGCATTTCGCCGCGATGCTCGTGCAGTTGTTCGCGGACATCGCCATGCGGCGCGAACGGCAGCGGCGGCACGGGCCCGGTGACCGCCACGCTGGATGAGAACACCTCGCCCTGCTTGTTGAACACCTCCATCGCCTCGGCATAGCCAGTGACCATGAAGGCGCCGTGATGGGGTTCACGCAGCACCGGACATTTGCCGCGCAGATGCGCGAGATAATTCGGGGTGTCGTTGACGATGGCAGGATCGGTAAAGAAATCGATCGAGTCATAATCGGCCATGGTGATCCTCTCGGTTTGTTTCGAAACAAGATGGCTCAAAAATTCGGGAAAGTCGCGGGTAAAGTGCTCCCATAACGTCTTCCGACGAGAGGGAGCGCTTGCGGTGCGGTCATTGGTGGCCTCAGCGTCGGGAGACATATTGGGGTCTGGGGCCTCTGGCCCCAGCTTCTTGGCCTTTACCTACTCTGGCGCTTTTTACCTCAAACCGCTAGGCGCCCCGCCATGCCACCACGCTTTGCCTTTTCCATCCATGCCACTGACGGCCACGCCCGCACCGGCACGATCGCCATGCGCCGGGGCGAAATCCGCACGCCGGCCTTCATGCCGGTGGGCACCGCCGCCACGGTCAAGGCGATGAAGCCCGATGCGGTGCGCGCGACCGGCGCCGATATCATCCTGGGCAATACCTATCATCTGATGCTCCGCCCCGGCGCCGAGCGCATGGCGCGGCTGGGCGGGTTGCATGGCTTTATGAACTGGGATCGCCCGATCCTGACCGATAGCGGCGGCTATCAGGTGATGAGCTTGTCGGACCTGCGCAAGATCACCGAGGATGGGGTGACCTTTGCCAGCCATCTCGATGGTTCGCGGCATCTGCTCAGCCCGGAGCGCTCGATGGAAATCCAGCGGCTGCTGGGGTCGGACATCGTCATGGCCTTCGACGAATGCCCGCGCGCCGATTTGCCGCGCGAGGCGATCGCCAAATCGATGGCGATGAGCATGCGCTGGGCCCAGCGCAGCCGCGCTGCCTTCGATGCCGGCGGAGAGCATGCCCAGGGCGCGGCGCTGTTCGGTATTCAGCAAGGCGCGCTGGACGAGGTGCTCCGCCACGAAAGCGCCGATGCGCTGGCCGAGATCGGCTTCGATGGTTATGCCATCGGCGGGCTGGCGGTCGGTGAAGGGCAGCAGGCGATGTTCGCGACGCTCGATTTCGCCCCTCGGCAGTTACCGGCAGATCGCCCGCGTTATCTGATGGGCGTGGGCAAGCCCGACGACATCGTCGGCGCCGTGGAGCGCGGCGTCGACATGTTCGACTGCGTGCTGCCGACGAGGTCCGGCCGCAATGGGCAGGCGTTTACCTGGGCGGGCCCGGTGAACATCCGCAATGCCCGCCACGCCGAGGACACGGGGCCGTTGGACGAACGCTGCGCCTGTTATGCTTGTGAAAACTATAGCCGTGCCTATCTGCATCACTTGGTCAAATCCGGCGAGATGCTCGGCGCAATGCTGATGACCGAGCATAATCTGTGGTTCTATCAGCGGCTGATGGAAGCGATGCGCGCCGCGATCAGCGAGGGACAGTTTATCAGCTTCGCGAATAAATTTCGCCTGAATTATCTTGGCAGATAGTTCACCCTCTTCCCGTCCGTCCTGAGCTTGTCGAAGGACTGCCTTTCCTTTTCTGGCCAAGAACAAGGACAGTGCTTCGACAAGCTCAGCACGGACGGGAAGGGTTTCGAGCTAACGCATCTCGATAAATTCGCGTTGCCGCTGCAAGCGATAAAGAAAAAAGGCGGAGCCATCGGCCCCGCCTCTATTCGTTTCAGCGATAATCCCAAATCAGCGCGAGTAGAACTCGACGACCAGATTGGGTTCCATCTTCACCGGATAAGGCACTTCGTCGAGCGTCGGGACGCGGACGTAAGTCGCCTTGTCGGTGCCGTCGGGCGACACGTAATCGGGCACTTCGCGCTCGGGCAACGACTGGGCTTCGGCGATCAGCGCCATGTCCTTGGCCTTGGTGCCCAGGCTGATGACGTCACCGGGGCGCACGCGGCGGCTGGCGATGTTGCAGCGGGTGCCGTTGACCAGAATGTGGCCGTGGCTGACGACCTGGCGAGCCGAGAAAATGGTCGGGGCAAACTTGGCGCGATACACCACCATGTCCAGGCGCTGCTCGAGCAGGCCGATCAGGTTCTGACCGGTATCGCCCTTCATCCGCGACGCTTCTTGATAGGTGCTCTTGAACTGCTTTTCGGTGACGTCGCCGTAATAGCCCTTCAGCTTCTGCTTGGCGCGCAGTTGGATGCCGTAGTCCGACACCTTGCTCTTGCGGCGCTGGCCATGCTGACCGGGACCATAGCTGCGGCGATTGACCGAGCTTTTGGGACGACCCCAGATATTCTCGCCCATGCGGCGATCGATTTTATACTTCGATGCATGACGCTTCGACATGTGTATTCGCTCCATTTGCTACGCTAGGCAACTTGCCCGCACTTCTCGCCCGGAATCGCACCATCACACCTGTTGCATGACGCGGCCGCCGCTTCACCGGAGTGCGGGGCCAATCGGGCTGTTTCCGGCAACGCAAATGCGGCCGGGCCCACGTGGAAGCGGGCCCATGGCTGGAGAGTGCCGCAAAGTCAACCCGAATAGGCCCCACCTCCGTCATCAAGTTGTCTTCGAGACGTCAAGGCTTTGTCACATAGCGCCACTAGCGCCTGTTCATGAAGTTGAGTGTCCGGGGGTAGAGCGCAATGGCGGTCAAGGTACGCAAGAAGGTCGAGGCGGCACTGGGCGATGTTCGGGTCGAGAGCAATGGTCGCTTTCTCGAACGTGCCTTCGCCTTTGCCTTTCAGGGCCTGGTCTATGCGCAGATCTGGGAGGATCCCGTGGCCGACATGGCGGCGCTGGAGATTCCCGCAGGCGGACGGGTCGTCACCATCGCCAGCGGCGGCTGCAATGCGCTGTCCTATCTGGTTGCCGATCCCGGGCAAATCGTCGCCATCGATCTTAACACCGCGCATATCGCGCTAGGGCGGCTGAAGATCGCGGCGGTCCAGCATTTGCCCGGTCAGGCAGAGTTCGCGCGGTTTTTCGCGCATGCCGATACCGACGAAAACCTCGACGCTTATCGCCAATATATCCGCCCGCACCTCGACGAGACCAGCCGGCGCTATTGGGAAGGCCGCGACCTTGCCGGGCGGCGGCGGATCGGCGGCTTTGCGCGCGGTGTTTACAAGCGCGGGTTGCTCGGCAATTTCATCGGCACCGCGCATCTGGTGGCGCGGCTTTATCGGGTCAATCCGCGTGAAATCCTGCGCGCCACGACATTGGAGGAACAACGCCGGGTGTTCGAGGACCGGTTATCGCCGATCTTCGACAAGCGCTTCGTGCGCTGGCTGTGCGATCAGCCGGCATCGTTGTTCGGGCTCGGTATTCCGCCGGCCCAGTTCAATGCGTTGGCCGGGGATAAATCGATGGCCGATGTGCTGCGCCGGCGCCTCGAGAAGCTGGCTTGCGATTTCCCGATCTCGGAGAATTACTTTGCCCGGCAGGCTTTTGGACGGCGCTATGACGTCGGCAATGGCAATGTCCTGCCGCCGTATCTCGCGCCCGAGAATTACACCATGGTCAAAGAGCGCTCCGAACGCATCGAATGGCGGCATGGCGACATGACCAGCTGGCTCGCCGGGGAACCCGCCGCCAGCATCGACCGCGTTATCCTGCTGGATGCGCAGGACTGGATGGACGATCACCAGCTTAACGCGCTGTGGGCGCAAATCACCCGCACCGCGAAGCCGGGCGCAAGGGTGCTGTTCCGCACCGCCGCCGAGCCGTCGCTGCTGCCCGGCCGCGTCGTCCCGGAGGTGCTCGATCGCTGGCATTATGATCAGCCACGCTCGCAACAGGCGACCGCGGCTGATCGCTCCTCGATCTATGGCGGCGCGCATCTCTATGTCTTTGCTGGCTGAGCCCAACGCTGCGCCTGCGCCGCGGCAACAAGACGTGAATGATCGGCATCAGGCGCGGATGGATGAGATCTACCGCGTCCAGCGCCACTTCTACGATCTGACGCGCAAATATTACCTTCTCGGCCGCGACGAAGCCGTCCGCGATCTGGCGATTCCAAAGGGTGGCGCCGTGCTCGAAGTCGGCTGCGGCACCGCGCGCAATCTCATTCAGATCGCTCGTCGCTATCCACAAGCCACGATCCACGGCATCGACATCTCGCGCGAAATGCTGGTCAGCGCCGCCACGCGGGTGGCGCGCGAAGGGCTTGGCGCACGCGTCCTGCTCGGCGAGGCCGACGCCACCAGCTTCGACCCGAAAGCCCTGTTCGGGCGCACGCATTTCGATCGCATCCTGTTCAGCTACACGCTGTCGATGATCCCACCCTGGCAGGAAGCCCTGCGCCATGCCGCCACGCTGCTGGCACCCGGCGGCACTCTGTCGATCGTCGATTTCGGCGACCAACGCCGATTGCCGCAATGGTTTCGCAAGGGCTTGCGCGCCTGGCTGGCCAGCTTCGACGTATCGCCGCGCGATGAATTGCCGGGCTGGATTGCCGGGCTGGCGGCGGAATGCGGCTTGACCAGCCGCTGTGATCAGACCCGTCGGGGCTACTCGATGCGGGCGGCTTTGTCCTGCGTGTCGCGCTAAACACGGCGAATAACGCAACCACCATCTCAAGCCCCACGCTGCGGTCGCATTTAGCTATCCCAGAGCGTTCCGGTCAGTTTCTTTACCGTCAACAGCCGGTGGCGGGGAGAATGTTATCGCTGGCCAACATCGAGCGATGATGTCGTTCCAGGACTGGAGGTCTTTACAGCTTCGCAACTATCGCAAGCTACGTCGGATTTCCAAGCCAGCGGCTGCTTGAGAAATAAATTAGGGTGCCAGATGCGATACCACCTATTGCTTCCGCTCTCAGCAGCTATCACCGTAGCTCTTCCTGTTTATTCTGCGCCACCCGAAAATCGAATCATCGAAGAACGACGGAACTACTTCGATGAGCTATACAAGCAAATCAGGCTGGCACAGGATGAAGCGATCGATAAACTAGATGCTCTCGATGAAAACTCAAAGGCGCCGGAAAGGTTGGGAGTCCGAACCGCACTACTTCGTCAGAGAGATTTGGTACTCGCGATGACTCAGTGGGTTCGTTCTCTGCCCAAGCCGGGGCCCGCTGATCCGCAATCAGATGAATTTAAATCTCTCATTGCCGAAGAGATGCGGGAAGCACGCCGGCTTCTGCCTTTTGCTCAGCGTGAAATTGTAATCGCCAACAAAGTGCTTGGGAAATACCCGCACAATGCAGATGCCCTGTTTCTCGCGCCTCCGAATGGATATGTGCAGATTACCAGCGGAGATTATCCTGCTCTCGCGCTACGCATGAACCACGAGGGGCGTGTTCGCTATCGCCTTGAATATGGACCAGATGGGCGCACAACGAACTGCACCGTGACCGCGTCGAGTGGCTATGCCGAACTCGACGATCAAACCTGTCTCATCCTGACACATCGCGCCCAGTTCGCGTCGGGCGCGCCCGGCAAGCGCGACGGTTCGATTCTTTGGAAGATACCCGTGGCTCCATCGCCCACACCGGTTTACCCGACATATTCCGGGCAAGCGAGGTCCGCATATGAACGGGGCTATGCATTAGGCAAGGCGCAGGCTGCTGCTGCCATAGCGGGGAATCACCCCTGACAGTTGCCTCCCCTTTACCCAAAAGGATCAGCAAGCCCCGTCGCATACTGCGCTATCGCCATCGTCGAAAACTGCGCATTGACCCGAATGCAGCTCGGAAACACGCTAGCGTCGGTAACCAGCACGTTATCAGTGCCATGGACCCGGCATTGGCTATCGACCACGCCCAGTTCGGGATCGGCGTTGATCGGATTGCCGCCGTGCGGGTGTGCGGAGGAGACGGTGATGTCGTCGGTCTGGCGGATGGCTGCTTCGTAAAAGGCTTCGATGTCCATATCGGGGGTCAGCGTCTGGCCGCGTAGCAGCGCCGGCCAGACTTCGAGCGCGCCGGCGGCGAAATGCACCCTGGTCAGCGTGGTGACGGCGCGGCGGAGCAGGGCAAGGTCATCCTGAGTGAGCTTGAATTCAAGCTTGTTGTTGACAATGCGCCCGCGCCTATCGCCGGGGAATAGTACGCCGGCCGAGCAGATGCGGTCGTAGTAGCGCATCCGTCGATCGACGTCGCCGAACCAGCCGGGCATCAGCGACGCCATCGACAGCGGCGGCTGGAAATGCGATTCGAGCAGGAAATCGCCGCAATCGACCATCGTTGCCATTTCATCCTCGTCCCAGGCGGGTGAGACGCCTTCTGGCATTAGCGCGATCACCGGCGAGGCGATGTTCAGCGAGATCTGCTCGCCGGTGCCGTCGATGCCGCTGCGATCGAGCAACAGCGAGGAGGTGATCGTGCCCGCTGCTACCACCACGCCCTTGCGCGCGGCGATGACGTGCTCGCCGCCATCCCTGTCGGTGACGACGACACCGGTGGCGCGCCGTTTACCCCCGGCGCCGTGCGTCCAATTGATGCGATCGACGCGGGTTTCGGCCAGGATCAGCGCGCCGTGGTTAGCACAGGCATCGGGCAGATAGGTCTGCGCCATGCCGAGCTTGCGGCCATAGGGGCAGCCGGTGTTGCAATAGCCGCAGTAAGCGCAAGGGGTCGAGCTATCGGCGGGGCCGAAATTCTTGTGAAACCAACCGGCAGGCGCGCGTTGCGCCCAGGGCTCGGGGTGCGCTTCGGCAAAAGCACTCCAGCCGCGCAGCAGATGCGGCCCGTTCGAGCGCGACGCGCGCGGCTCGATCTGGCGAATGCGCAGATAGTCCTGCACCGTATCATAGGCCTGGTCGAAGCGCGCTTCGTCGAGACCCGCGCCGATCGTGCGCCACAGGGCGAGCGGATTATGCGCGTCAGGGTGATTGAGTGGATCGCCATGCATCCGGATACAAATGCCGTTATTGATCGTGGGCGAACCGCCGACATTGCGCCCCTGGAAGACGATGATGGCGTTGTCGTTGGTGGTTTGCAGCGCGCCATGCTTGAACAGCTGCGAGGCCATGCGGCGCTCTTCATGGGTGATGCGCTCGGACGGATAATGGGGCCCGGCCTCGATGATCAGCACCTTGTGGCCCTGTTTGGCGAGATTGAGCGCGGAAACCGCGCCACCCGAGCCCGAGCCGACGACGATGACGTCGATATCGGCGAAATCATGCTCGATGGGGACGATATGGCGCGGATCGATTTCGCGGCCCGCTACCCGGGTGATTTTCACCTCGCCCGGCTTATCGCGATCCCGGAATTTGGGCAGGGTAAAGCCGATTTGCCGCAAGACCGGATTGTCGCGATTGGCGTCCTGACCGGCGATCAGCGGATCGCCTTGCGCTTCACCGTCCAGCCAATGACCGTAATAGCAGAAATAAAGGATCGATTTGATCCGGGACAATTCCTGCAACACCTCGATTTCGGTGTTTTCCATGCGCTGCCGCAGGCGGTGCTTGCGCTCGGTGAGCGATGCCTCCTCGAAACAGGGCGCCATGGCGAGATGCGCCAGCGTGGTCGCCAGGCTGATCTCCTGCGACTTGGTACCGCCGACCATAGCGACCAAATCGGCCATGTTTTCGACGACTTGTGCGGGGCTGATCGCCTGCTCGGCATAATCGTCGAATAGCGCCTCGGCCATGGCGCGGAGGAATTTCATCTGGCTGTCACTGAAAGGATTTTCGGTCATCTCTTACCCTCGCTGAGATTGCAGTGAGCGACCGTTGTTTTGTGTAGACTTAGCAGAACAATGGGGGAGGCAAAGTGTGATTATCGCGCTTTAAAACCACTCCGCTTCTGGGATGTCGTACAAGCGCAGGACGGCCGTGAGATCGCCGCGATCGACCCAGCCATCTGCGGCGGCCCGCGCCTTTGGCTTGGCGCAAAAGGCGATGCCGCAATCCGCCGCTTCAAGCATAGGAATATCATTGGCGCCATCGCCCATCGCGAGGCTGGTGGCGCCTGCCCCAAGCTCGGCCATCTCGGCGAATAAGGTTTCGCGCTTGGTCGAACTGTCGCAGATCGGTCCAGTCAGCCGACCGGTCAGTTTGCCGTCGGCGATCTCCAGCCGGTTGGCGACGACACGCTCGAAGCCCAATTGCGCCGCCACCGGATCGGCAAACTGGTGAAAGCCGCCGGTGACGAGCACGGTGCGACAACCCTTGGCGCGCAAGGTCTGCACCAGCACGCGCGCGCCCGGCATCGGCGTGATCCGTTCGCTCAGACATTGAGCGATGGCGGCTTCGGGCAAGTCCTTGAGCAAGGCGACACGCTCATGCAAAGCGCTGACGAAATCGAGTTCACCTTGCATCGCCCGTTCAGTGATCACCGCGATCATCGGCTTTATTCCGGCGAAATCGGCGAGTTCATCGATGCACTCGGCCGCGATCATGGTCGAATCCATGTCGGAAATGAACAGCGCCGGCAGAATTGGCGGATGATCGGCGATCAATACGTCGGCGGGAGCGAAATGGGTGTCGACTACTTCGCGCAGGACAGCGGTATCACCGGCCGCCACCGAAACTTCCCAGGCGCCGCCCGTCAGTTGCGTCAGGCTCGCGGCCATCCCCCGCGCGGCAAGCGCAGCCAAGGCGCGATCACCTTGTGCCGCAACAAGCGCAGTATCTGCTAAGAGCCGGGCGATGACCACGAATACTACCCCTATCACTGGCCCTGTAATCGGCCCTGAAACGACATCGAGCCGACGCGGAGATCGGCCAGCGCTGGCGCTCATTGCAGGGCCGACCGCCAGCGGCAAGAGCGATCTGGCGATTCGGCTGGCATTGGCGCTCGCCGCCAGCGGGCGGCATCCGGTGATCGTCAATGCCGACAGCGCCCAGGTCTACGCCGATCTGGCGGTGCTGAGCGCCCGCCCCTCCCCGGCCGAAATGGCGGGGATCAAGCACCGACTGTTCGGTGACTGGGATGGCGCTTCTGCCTGCTCGGCAGCGGATTGGGCGATGCGCGCCGCGCGCGAAATCGCCGAAATTCACGGCGCTGGCGGCCTACCGATTTTGGTCGGCGGCACCGGACTCTACCTGCGCACGCTGCTCGACGGCATTGCTCCGATACCGGCCATCGATCCGCAAGTACGCTCCGCCGTGCGCGCGCTATCGGTAGATCAAGCCTATGCCGCGCTCGGCCACGAAGACCCCGACCGTGCGGCCAAGCTGCCCCCCGCAGATACGACGCGCATCGCCCGCGCCCTCGAAGTCGTGCGCTCGACCGGACGGACATTGGCGGATTGGCAGAGGGAAAAGACGGGTGGCATCGGGCCGTCCGTGACATTGCATCCTGCCGTGCTGCTGCCCCCGCGCGACTGGCTTTATGCCCGTTGCGATACGCGCTTTGCCCGAATGCTGGCACATGGTGGAATGGCCGAAGTCGAGGCGCTGCTGGCCCGCGACCTCGACCCCGCGCTACCGGTGATGCGGGCAATCGGCGTAACCGAGATCGCCGGCTATTTGCGCGGCGAATACGGTCTCGATCAGGCGCAGACGCAGGGTCAGCAGGCCACGCGGAATTATGCCAAGCGGCAATATACTTGGTTCCGCCGCCAGCCCCCGGCTGATTGGCAGCGCTTTGAATCGCAAAATTACCTGTGTGAGGATATTTTTGTATCATTATTTCGTACTTAAATATTGACGCGATATTTAATGTCGCATATCGGCGCCGCTTCCCACGGGACGCTTCACACGGTAGGTGGGCGTGGTTTGGAATTGCGGAAGGTCTAGACAGTGAGCCAAGAGCGCAGCGGCGCCGAAATTCTGGTGGAGACGCTGGTTCGCCAGGGAGTCGAATTCGTGTTCGGCTATCCCGGCGGCGCCGTCCTGCCGATTTACGATGCGCTGTTCAGCGATAACCGGGTTCGCCACATTCTGGTGCGTCATGAAGCCGGCGCGGCGCACGCCGCCGAAGGCTATGCGCGCTCCACCGGCAAGCCGGGCGTGGTGCTGGTCACCTCGGGCCCCGGCGCGACCAATGCCGTCACCGGCATCGCCGATGCCTTTATGGATTCGATCCCGATGGTGGTCATCACCGGGCAGGTCGCCACGGCGCTGATCGGCTCGGATGCGTTCCAGGAAGCCGACACCATCGGCATCACCCGCCACTGCACCAAGCATAATTACCTGGTGAAAGACCCTGCCGATCTCGCCGCGACGCTCGACGAGGCGTTCCAGATCGCCACCACCGGTCGCCCCGGCCCGGTGGTGATCGACATTCCCAAGGACGTCCAGGTCGCCAGCGCGGTGATGCCCGACGGTCCGCCGCAGCGGCCGATCCGCTACAAGCCGCAGCTGGATGGTCACGCGGACGAGATTGCCAAGGCGATCGAGCTGATCGCCGGTGCCAGCGCACCGATCTTCTATACCGGTGGCGGCGTCATCAATTCGGGGCCGCGTGCCAGCGCCTTGCTGCGCCAGTTCCAGGCGCTGACCGGCGCACCCGTTACCTCGACGCTGATGGGATTGGGGGCATTCCCTGCCGATCATGCCGATTGGCTTGGGATGCTGGGCATGCACGGCACGTATGAGGCCAATCTGGCGATGAACCAGGCTGACGTCATGGTCTGCATCGGCGCGCGCTTCGATGACCGGGTGACCGGGCGGCTCGATGCCTTCGCGCCGAATTCGGCCAAGATCCACATCGATATCGATCGCGCTTCGATCAACAAGATCGTGCCGGTCGACGTGCCGATCATCGGCGATTGCACGCGGGTGCTCGAACAGTTGATCACCGCCTGGGGCCAGCGCAAGGCGCGCGATCTGTCCGCCTGGAAGGAGCGGATCACCGGCTGGCGGGGTAAGAACAGCCTGTCCTATGCGCGGCTGAAGTCCGAAATCGCGCCGCAATATGCGATCGAGCGGCTTTATGCGCTGACCAAAGCCCGCGATCCGATCATCTCCACCGAGGTCGGCCAGCACCAGATGTGGGCGGCGCAATATTTCCCGTTCTTCGGCCCGAACAAATGGCTGACGTCGGGCGGTCTCGGCACGATGGGCTATGGGTTGCCGGCGGCGATCGGCGCGCAGCTAGGGAATCCAGGGGCATTGGTGATCGATATCGCCGGTGAAGCCTCGATCCAGATGAATATCCAGGAGCTGGGCACCGCGAGCCAGTATCGCCTGCCGGTCAAGATTTTCATCCTCAACAATGAATATATGGGGATGGTGCGGCAATGGCAGCAGCTAACCTATGAAAGCCGCTATTCAAGCAGCTATTCCGACGCGCTGCCCGATTTCGTGCGGCTGGGTGAAGCCTATGGCTGGAAGGGCATCCGCATTTCCAGCGAGGACGAACTCGACGCCGGTATTCAAGCGATGATCGACCATGACGGGCCGGTGATCGTCGATTGCCGCGTCGCCAAGCTCGCCAATTGCTTCCCGATGATCCCGTCGGGCGCGGCGCATACCGAGATGATCCTGCCCGGTGATGTGGTGGCGGGCACGTTGGACGATGAGGCGAAGGCGCTGGTGTAATGTCCCCCTCCCCTTCAGGGGAGGGGCTAGGGGTGGGGCCTCGCCGGATAGCTCGGCGCTTGAGGCTAGCCCCTCCCCCAACCCCCTCCCCTAAAGGAGAGGGGGCTTAGAGGTTCCGCTATTCGGATTTGGTTTGAGGATCCTGTGATGAAGATCAAGCAAGAGGCCGGCGAGCGCCATGTGCTCACCGTTACCGTGGACAACGAGGCCGGCATCCTCGCCAAGATCGCCGGGCTGTTCACCGCGCGCGGCTATAATATCGACAGCCTGACAGTGGCGGATATTTCCGAGAACCACGCGGTCAGCCGCATCACCATCGTCACCCATGGTCCGCCAGCGCAGATCGACCAGATCCACGCTCAGCTCGAACGGTTGGTGCCGGTGCATAAGGTCGTCGATCTCACCGAGGTCGGCCCTTACGTCGAACGCGAACTGGCGCTGATCAAGGTCGCGGGCACCGGCGATATTCGGGTAGAGGCGCTGCGCGTCGCCGACATTTTCCGCGCCAAGGTGGTCGACACCACCACCGCCAGCTTTGTCTTCGAGCTGACCGGCCCGCCCGACAAGATCGACAGCTTTGTCACGCTGATGCGCGAGCTGGGGCTGGTCGAAGTTGGCCGCACCGGCATCGTCGGCATGGTTCGCGGGCCGAAGACGGCGTGAGCGATCCTGCCCCCGTCCGTCCTGAGCTTGTCGAAGGACTGCATTTCTCTTGGTCCGAGCACCAAGTTCGAAAAGAAAGGACAATCCTTCGACAAGCTCAGGACGGACGGAGTTTGGGGAGGCCGGTAACGCCACGCCGCATTTGAGTTGATCCACCGCCCCCGCTGCGGCAGGGGCGCCACCAATTAAAGAATATGCCCGCTTTGCGGCGACGAAAGGAAACCAACGTGAAAGTCTATTACGACGCCGATTGCGACATCAACCTGATCACCGGCAAGAAGATCGCCGTACTCGGCTACGGCAGCCAGGGCCATGCCCATGCCCAGAACCTGCGCGACAGCGGCGTCAAGGACATCGCCATCGCCCTGCGCACCGGCTCGGCCACCGCCAAGAAGGCCGAAGGCGCCGGCTTCAAGGTGCTCAGCAACAAGGATGCCGCTGCCTGGGCCGACATTCTGATGATCCTGGCCCCCGACGAGCTTCAAGCCGCGATCTATGCCGAAGACCTCCACGCCAATCTCAAGCCCGGCGCTGCGCTGGCCTTCGCGCATGGTCTCAACATCCATTTCGGCCTGATCGAACCGCGCGCCGACATCGACGTCATCATGATCGCGCCCAAGGGCCCCGGCCACACCGTGCGCAGCGAATATGCCCGCGGCGGCGGCGTGCCCTGCCTGGTCGCCGTCGCCCAGGACGCCACCGGCAATGCCCATGACGTCGCCCTCGCTTATGCTTCGGGCGTTGGTGGTGGCCGTTCGGGGATCATCGAGACCAATTTCAAGGAAGAATGCGAAACCGATCTGTTCGGCGAGCAGGCGGTGCTCTGCGGCGGCGCCACGGCGCTGGTCCAGGCCGGCTTCGAGACGCTGGTCGAGGCCGGCTACGCGCCGGAAATGGCCTATTTCGAATGCCTGCACGAACTGAAGCTGATCGTCGATCTGATGTATGAAGGCGGCATCGCCAATATGCGGTACTCGATCAGCAACACCGCCGAATATGGCGACATCACCAGCGGCCCGCGCATCATCACGGAAGAGACCAAGAAGGAAATGAAGCGCGTGCTCGCCGACATCCAGTCGGGGCGCTTCGTCAAGAACTTCGTCCTCGACAACCGCGCCGGCCAGCCCGAACTGAAGGCCGCGCGCAAGGCTGCCGCCGCGCACCAGATCGAAGAGACCGGGGCCAAACTGCGGGCGATGATGCCGTGGATCGGTGCGAATGCGCTGGTCGATAAGAGCCGGAACTAAGACCTGACATGGCCCCTCTCCTCCGGAAGAGGGGCCATGCTGGGGAACTCGCATGGCGGACCAGGAAGGCAGCGGCGGAATCGCCCGGATAGAGGCTTTTTCGGACGGAGTCATCGCCGTTATCGCCACGATCATGGTGCTCGATCTGAAGGTGCCTTCGGGCGAAGCGCTGTCGGCGCTCCTGCCGCAATGGCCGACGTTCCTCGCCTATGTGCTGAGCTATGTCTATGTCGCGATCTATTGGGTCAATCATCACCGGCTGTTCAGCCATGCCCGGAGGGTGAGCAACGGCTTGCTCTGGGCCAATATGGCGCTGCTGTTCACGCTGTCGCTGGTGCCCTTCGCCACCGCCTATCTCGGCGATCACCGCTTCGGGCGTGACGCGACGCTGCTGTATCTGGTGGTGATGCTGTTGCCCTCCGCGACTTACACGACGCTGCAGACCGTGATCCGCCGCAACGGTGAACAAGACCCTGCAGCGCTCCGCTATCACGCCGCGACTACGCGCAAAGGTTATGTCGCCACAGGAATTTACGCAATGGGCCTGCCGCTGAGTTTCATATCCCCGTGGCTGGGGATCGCCTGCGCGGGGCTGGTCGCGTTATTCTGGTGCCTGCCGTCAAGCCGGCTCGACCGGATATTCCTGGGCTGCGAGGAACTTGGTCAGGTTTAGCAAGCGTCGCTTACCGCATCGGCCCAAAACACGCCTGCATCTCCCCGACGAACAACTCCGGCTGCTCCCAGGCGGCAAAATGCCCCCCGCGCGGCATATCGCGCCAATAGACGATGTTCTTCAGCTTCTGCTCCACCCAAGCGCGTGGCGCCGGCAAGATATCCCCGGGGAAAGCACTGACCCCGGCGGGAAGACGGACTTCGGGAAGGCGCACTTTACCAAAGCTTTCCCAATAAAGCCGCGCCGCCGATGCTCCGGTAGCGGGAAGCCAGTAAAGCATGATGTTGTCGAGCACCGCATCGCGGCCGAGCACGTCGAGCGCGCTACCGGGATTGTCGCTCCAACCTTGCAGCTTCTCGATGATCCAGCCCGCCAGCCCGATCGGTGAATCGACCAGCCCATAGCCCAGCGACTGCGGCCTGGTGCCCTGCTGTTTGGCGTAGCCTGAATCATTGTCCTTATAATCCTGCATCCGCGCAAAGGCGCGGCGCTCCTCTGCCGTCGGCGCTTCCCGTGCCAGCTTGGTCGGGCCGGCAATCGGCATATTGAGGTGAATGCCCCGGCACCCAGAGGGTGATTGCCCGCCGATAGCGTGTGTGACGAAGGCGCCCCAATCGCCGCCCTGCGCCACCCAGCCATCGTAACCGAGCCGCGCCATCAATTCCGCCCAGGCGCGCGCAACGCGCTCGACGCCCCAGCCTGTGCCACTGGGTTTGCCCGAAAAGCCGTAGCCTGGCAGCGAGGGCAACACGCAATGAAAGGCATCCTCGGCCCGGCCGCCATACGCGACGGGATCGGTCAGTGGCCCGACCACGCGCAGGAATTCGATCACCGACCCTGGCCAGCCATGCGTCATCACCAGCGGCATCGCCTCGGGATGCGGCGAGCGGACATGCAGAAAATGGATGTCGAGCCCGTCGATTTCGGTGATGAATTGCCCCAGCGCATTGAGTCGCGCTTCACAACGCCGCCAGTCATAGCCATGGCGCCAGTAGTGCGCGAGATCCTGCAACACAGCCAGTGGCGTGCCTTGCGACCAATCCGTAACCGTTTCACGCTCGGGCCAGCGCGCGGTATCCAGCCGCTGGTGGAGATCGGCGATCTGCTCCTGCAGGACCGTTAGCGTAAAGGGCCGGATTGCGCTCATCGCGGGAGCCTAGCGCGGGCTGTGCCATCGGCAAATGTCTGGCGCAGCATAAGCGCTTTTGCGCATACTGCGCCATCGCTCCATACTGCGGCGCTATGGATCGCGTCTCGCTCGCGTGCTAAGACGCTGCGGGGATTTGGCTGCGGCCGGAGGGACTATGGCTGATGATGAAACCCGGCGCACCGCTGCCTTCGTGGACGTGATCGCCGGAGGTGCAGAAAATGACCTTTCGCCGCCCGACATCAGCCAAATAGCCGCCACCCCCAATCTACAAACAACGCGCGACTCGCTTCGTATCCTGATCTGTTTTCACGATTTTCCGCGGGGCGGCACCGAACGCATCGCGCTCGGCCTCGCTCGCCACTGGTGCGATCGGGGTCGGGAGGTGACGATCCTGTGCGGCTCCGGCCAAGGCGCTGCGCGAACTGATGTCGATCCCCGGGTGAAAGTGATCGAGCTTGACCCGCCCATCCCGCGTAGCCTGTTTTCCCGGCTGCGATTGGGGCCGGCGATGGCGCGCAGGATCGCCGCGCTCGATCCGGACGTGATCTTCCTGCCGGGCAATTTTCACTTGCCGCTGGTGCCGGCGCTCAGCGCCATCCCTGGGCGCGGCGCCTTGGTCGCCAAGATTTCCAACCCGGCGCTGCCCCAGGGGGTGACCCGGCGGCCGGCGCAATGGATCATGGAGCGCTACCATGCCGAGGTCGATGGCGTTGCCGCGATGAACACGGGCCTGACCAGCGACCTGGCGGCGTTGCTACCCGGCATCAAGGTGCGCACGCTGTTCGACCCCGTCTATTTCACCAGGGGGCTGCAACGGGAGCGGCCCGCGCGCGATGACGGCAGGTTCGAGGTCATCTGGGCCGGGCGCTTCGAACCCCAGAAAGATGTCCCGCTCGCCTTGGCCACGATCGCCGCGCTCGATCGCCGGATACCGACGCATCTCACGATGCTGGGCGATGGCGCCGGGCTGAAAGCGGCGCGGCGCACCATCGCGAAAAAGGGGCTAGGCCACATAGTGTCCACGCCGGGGCATGTCCCGAGTATCGATCCGTGGCTGAACGGCGCCGGCGCGCTTCTGGTCACCTCGCGTTTCGAAGGCGGCCCCGCCGTGGCTGTGGAAGCGCTGGCCCATGGCATCCCCGTGGTTTCGACCGATTGTTCGCAACTTTTGCGCGAATTGATTGCCAGCAACGAGGCCAGCCGGATCGTGCCGACCCGCGATCCCGAGGCACTGGCGGCGGCGCTGCTGCAGCTTCGCGAGGCGGGGTCACCCGATGGTGGCCGCCTGGCCGCGCTGACCGATCATCTCGCGCCCGAACCTTGCGCCGACGCCTATCTGGCATGGTTCGACACATTGGCAGCGGTGCGCGGACGCTAGAGCGGGCAGCGTGATATTAGAATCACGTGCCCGCTCTAAATTTTTGTTGTCGCATCGTTTAACGCAAAAACCGGTACCCACTTTTTTGCACGATGCTCTAAATCGGGCATAAGTGCGCAAGATTTTTGCAGCCTTTTTCCCTTTACAGCGCGGCACACGATCACCATAGACTTGCCGCATGACCGCCTCTTTCGTTCTCGGCCACGCGCTAAGCCTGCGACTTATCCGCCCTTTGGCGTGATTCGGCGTGCCCCAGGGCGCGCTTGAGGCGCCAAAGGGCAGAACTACCGTCAGCATCGCCCGGAAAAGGGGAAACCGGTTTTCCGAAAGAGCGATGCGACCCAAAGCAGTCGTTATCCTCAAGCTTTTCGAGATTCCACCATGACCATGCTGAAAGACCCCTCGGCTAAATACCGAGCATTTCCCCAGATCAATCTCCCCGACCGGCAGTGGCCCAGCCAGATCATCACCAAGGCACCGCGCTGGCTGTCCACCGACCTGCGCGACGGCAACCAGTCACTGATCGACCCGATGGGCGCCGAGAAGAAAACCCGTTTCTTCGACCTGCTGGTCAAGGTCGGGCTGAAGGAAATCGAGATCGGTTTCCCTGCCGCCGGCGCCACCGAATATGATTTCATTCGCGGGCTGGTCGATAATGGCCGGGTGCCCGACGATGTGCTGGTGCAAGTGCTGACGCAATCGCGCGAGGATCTGATCAAGACCTCGTTCGAGAGCCTCGCCGGGGTCCATGCCGCGATCGTCCATCTCTATAACGCCGTGTCACCACTCTGGCGGCAAGTGGTGTTCGGGCTGGAGCGGCCGCAGATCAAGGACATCGCGGTGAACGGCGCCAAGGCGCTGCGCGATCAGGCAGCGCGCTTCCCGCAGACCGCGTGGCATTTCGAATATAGCCCCGAGACCTTTTCGACCGCCGAGCTGGATTTCAGCCTGGAATGCTGTGAAGCGGTGATGGAGGTGCTGCGCCCCACGCCTGAGCATCCGCTCATCCTCAATCTGCCGGCGACGGTAGAAGCGGCGACGCCCAATATCTACGCCGACCAGATCGAGTATTTCTGCCGCAACCTGCCCAACCGTGACGCTGCGGTGATCAGCCTGCATACGCATAATGATCGCGGCACCGGCGTCGCCGCAGCCGAACTGGGGCTGATGGCCGGCGCGGATCGCGTCGAGGGCTGCCTGTTCGGCAATGGCGAGCGTACCGGCAATTGCTGCCTGGTGACGGTTGGCCTCAACTTGTACACGCAAGGCATTGATCCGCAGCTGGATTTCTCGAACATCGATGAGGTCATCCAGACCGTCGAATATTGCAACCAACTGCCCGTCCCGGCGCGCCACCCCTATGGCGGCGAACTGGTGTTCACCGCCTTTTCCGGCAGCCACCAGGATGCGATCAAGAAGGGTTTCGCCGCGCAGCAGACCCGCAATGATCCGCTCTGGGCAGTACCTTACCTGCCGATCGATCCCGCCGATCTAGGTCGTTCCTACGAGGCGGTGATCCGGGTCAATTCGCAGAGCGGCAAGGGCGGCTTTGCCTGGGTGCTCGAGCAGGACCAGGGGCTGAAGCTGCCCAAGCGGATGCAACCGCATTTCTCGCGGCATGTGCAGGAACTCGCCGATGCGGCGGGCCGCGAGTTGCACGCCGAGGATATCTGGGACGTGTTCCAACGCGTCTATCATCTGGGATCGGCGCAGCATTTCGCGCTCGTCGATTACGAGGAGACCCGCGCCGCCGACGGCACCAGGCTGTTTGCCGGCAAGATCGGTGTAAACGGGCTGGAACAGTCGGTTTCGGGACGTGGCAACGGGTTGATCTCGTCCGTCGTGGCGACGTTGGAAGCGAGCTTCGGGGTCAAGCTCGAAGTGCGCGACTATCTCGAACATGCGATGAGCGCGGGTAGCGAAGCGCGGGCCGCCGCTTATGTCGAATGCAGCGGCCCTGATGGCGAAACCATCTGGGGCGTCGGCATCGATGAGGATATCGCCACCGCCAGCGTCCGCGCCGTGCTCAGCGCCGCGAATACCATAGTGGCAAAGACGGCTTGACCTTATCCCCCTCCCGCTTGCGGGAGGGGCTAGGGGTGGGCACTTCTTTCTTCAGATTCTGCGCAGGAAGACCCACCCCCGCCCCCTCCCGCAAGCGGGAGGGGAGAAGGCCACCAATTCCGGTTGGCGGTATCGGTCATTAC
>JAMFSI010000021.1 GCA_026225215.1 Sphingomonas palustris
ATCATCAACGCGCATAAAGCGGGCGTCAGCGTCAACGCAATGGCGGCCGAAATTCCCACCGCCACGACTACTGTCACCGCGAATTCGCGGAACAGCCTGCCGACAATGCCGCCCATGAATAGCAGCGGAATGAACACGGCGATCAGTGAGGCGGTGATGGAGACGATGGTGAAGCCGATCTGCCCTGAGCCTTTGAGCGCCGCCTCGCGGGGAGAGAATCCCATTTCGATGTAGCGGATGATGTTCTCCACCATCACAATCGCATCGTCGACGACAAAACCGACCGCGATCGTCAGCGCCATCAGCGAGAGATTGTCGAGCCCATACCCCAGCAGGACCATCACGCCGAACGTGCCGGCGAGCGAGAGCGGTACCGTGATGCTGGGGATCAGCGTCACTCGCGGACTGCGCAGAAACACGTAAATCACCGCAACCACCAGCAAGATCGAGAGCAGCAGCGTGTGCTCGGCTTCATGGATCGATCCGCGTATCGTCTCCGAACGGTCCGAGACGTTCCGCAAAGTGATGGCCGGTGGCAGCGCCGCCCGCAGCGCCGGCAGCATGGCGTTGATCTGGCCGACGACCTGCACGATGTTTGCCTGGGCTTGAGGATAGACCTGCAAAAATTCCGCCGGGCGCAAGCCGTCGAACCCCGCCACACGCGTGTCCTGCACGCCATCGACCACCCTGGCGACGTCCCCCAGCCGCACTGGCGCGCCATTGCGCCAGGCGATGATGACATTGCGATAAGCGCTAGCATCGAATAGCTGGTCGCTCGTATCCAGCGTCAGCGATTGATAATCGCCCTCCAACGCCCCTTTCGGCAGATCCTGCGTCTGCGCGCTTAAGCCCAATCGCACATCTTCCAGGCTGATGTTGCGCGCGGCCAGTGCTGCCGGGTCGACCTCGACGCGCGGCGAATAAGGCTGCGACCCAGCGATATAAACCTGCGCCACGCCGGGCACCGATGAAATCCGCTGCGCGATCAGGCTCGCCGCCGCGTCAACCCGGTAGATCGGCAATATGTCCGAGGCGACCGTGAGGATGATGACCGCGCGGTCCGTCGGGTTGGTCTTATAGAAGTCTGGCGGGCTGGGCAGGTCCTTCGGTAGCTGTGCGCTCGCTTGTGTGATCGCGGCCTGAACATCACTGGCGGCGCCATCGATATTCCGGTTTAGCACGAATTGCAGGCTGATATTCGTCACCCCCAGCCCGCTGGAGGATGTCATCTGCGCAAGCCCGGGTATCCCGGCGAATTGCTGTTCCAGCGGCGTTGCCACGGAGGCCGCCATTGTCTCCGGGCTGGCGCCGGGCAGTGCCGCGGACACCGAAATGGTTGGAAAATCCACGCGCGGCAGTGCCGCCACCGGCAGCAGCCCGAACGCGCCAAGCCCGACGGCGAGAATCCCCGCCATTAGCAGAATCGCCGCCACCGGACGGCGGATAAAGGGAGCGGCGACGTTCACTCTAATCCCCGCTGCCGCCCGGCTGGGCCGAGATCAGCGTACCATCCGTCACCCGGTACTGCCCATCGATCACCACGCGCTCACCGGGGCGTAACCCCTCCTCGATCACGCAAATCCCGTTTCCGGCGTCGAAATCCGTCACCCAACGATGCTCGGTATGGCCGCTGCCATCTACCACATAGACAAAATCCCCTTGCAGTCCCGGCAGCACCGCGCGCGCCGGCAGCGTGGTGGCGCCGTGCAGCACGTGCACCAGCAAGTGGGCGGAAATGCTGGCGCCGGGCCAAAGAATCCCGTTTGTATTGTCGAAGCGCGCTTTCAAGCGGATCGTCCCGGTTGCCTCTTCCACCTGGTTATCGATCACTTCCAGCACCC
>JAMFSI010000139.1 GCA_026225215.1 Sphingomonas palustris
GAAGCCTGGGGTCTGATCGGCCTGGTACTGGGTCCGGCGTTGATGGCGGTGTTGATGCTGTTGTGGCGCGACTGGGTCGGCGCGGTGCCCGGACCACTCAACCCACCGAAGTCCGAAGCAGTGACAAGCAACGAGCCCGCAGCATAAAATCTGGGTCGTAAAATGGTAAGCGATGTTTATAATGTTGCTTAATAAAAGTCCGGCCTTGATTTTTAGCAGCGAGCAAGTTGATCTTCACGCACCAATTCCATGATTCTGATTAATAGAACGGAAGCAAATATTAAGATTTGGTGTTTAGTCCTTGATAACAGGGAGCGACGCCGTGATTCTACCCCAGCCGAACCACAATGCCGTGTCGCTTGCTGAGCCCGTCGCCGGCCTCACCACCGCTGCGCCTATCGACCTTACGGATAGCGATCACGCCTTGCCGAGCACCGTCCCGCCACATCGTCTATGGGCGTCGCTGGAAGAAGCTTTTCCCACATCCCCGGACGACTTGGACCTAGAAAATGAACAGCGCCTTCCCGGTTACGTCGGCTTCTTGATCACACTGATTCTGTCGCTGAGCTTGTGGGCGCTCATCGTGGGGGTGATTGCCCTGCACTAACCGGTGCAACCGCCGATGACGGTAGCGGCATTCGGCGGACGGTGACGATGCGCACCGGCTTTTCGAGCATCTCGCCTTTCAGCACGCCAGCGCCCGCCGTCGCCGAGAGCGGCGCATCGTAAATCCGCCGCACCACATCCATCCCCGCCACGACATGACCGAACGCCGCAAAACCAGCTTGCCGATCGGGATCGCTGGAACTGGGATCGGCATCGAGCCCCGGCTGATCGGACAGCATGATCGAAAAATCCGCCGTCGCCGTCCCCGGCGCAAACCGCGCCATCGAGATCGCGCCTACCGTGTTGAGAATGCCGGTCACACTGCTCGGCTCATGCTTGACCGGAGGCAGCACCTTGCGCGGATCGCCGCTCAGCCCACCCTCGATCAGGCCATTGGGCGGCGTGCCCCATGCCAACCGCATCGCCCGATAGAATGTCGCCCCATCGAGGCGATGAAGATCGACATAGCGCAGGAAATTGGCGGCGGTAGCCGGCGCGTGCCTGCCGTCGATATCGATGTCGATCTCGCACCATCGCCACGCGCACGGTGTCGGCCAGCGGGATCTGCGCCGGCATCGTGGCATGGTGATGAGGTGCGGCGGCGGTCAGCGCGAGCAGCAACGGGGCGGCAATGGGTGCGAATCGGGAAGTCATGGGGGGATGATGACGTTTGGCTGGCAAAATGCCAGTGATGGGGGAGAGAAGGCGCGCTACGCTGGCATTTTAGCGATACATATTCCCCACCCGCTTGCGGGAGGGGTTAGGGGTGGGCACGTCTTAGAGCAGAACTTGCATGGAAGAATGCCCCCCCCGCCCCTCCCGCAAGCGGGCGGGGAGCCAGGGCGCACCTAACCCTCAATCAGCCCCCGAGCCTGCAATTCTCCGGCCAGCGTCTCGGCATCGGCAAAATGATGCGTCTGCCAGCCGCAAGCCTTGGCGGAGGCGATATTGGCGGCGCTGTCGTCGATGAACAGCATCTCTGCCGGCGCGTAACCGAAGCGCTCGGCGGCCAACGCATAGATCGCGGGATCGGGTTTGGTCAGCCGTTCATGCGCCGAAACGACGATGACGCGAAAATGATCGAGGATGGGAAAGGTCGGGCGGAACATCGCCCAACTGTCAGCGCCGAAATTGGTGATGGCGTAGAGCGGCACGCCGCGCGCGGCGAGTTGCTCGACCAGGGCGTGCGTGCCGGCAACCGGACCCGGCAGCGTCTCCAGCCAGCGCGTGGCATAGGCTTCGATGAGGGCGCGCTGCTCGGGAAATTCGGCGCTGCGTGCCGCGATCATCTCGGCAAACGGTATCCCGGCGTCGTGCTGGGAATGCCATTGCTCGCTGACGACATGGGCCAGGAACCAGTCGAGCTGCGCCGGGTCCGCGATCAGCTTTTCATAAAGCGCGCGAATCGACCATTGCACCAGCACCCGACCGATGTCGAATACCACTGCTTGCACTGGCGCCGACTGCATGCCCAAACTGCTACCTCGGCGGCGATGCAAGCGTGTAAAGATAGGATGTGTTGAGATTTGGCTCAGGCCGTCGGCGAAAATGGTGTCTTTTCGAGACCCGGAGCACAGCGTACTAAAAGTACGTGAGTACCGGAAGCTGGGGAAAGCGCCATTTGCAGCCCGGCATGGGCCGAATATCAATACACCCTAGCCCTGGCGCGCCTTGAAGCGACGGTTGGTCTTGTTGATCACATAAGTCCGGCCACGGCGGCGAATCACGCGGTTATCCCGGTGGCGGTCTTTGAGCGACTTGAGGCTGTTGCGAATCTTCATGGGTCTCACCTTAGCGGGCAAGTCCCGCCTGAAATCGAAGGTGCGCCGTTATGGGCAAGACGGCGCCAAGTCAAGCCGATTGGGTTATTTGGCAGGTGCAGCAGGCCTAGTCTCCGCGCAGCGTCGTCAGCTTGCGCTCCCAGGCCAGTGCATGCGCGACGATCACATCAAGATCGGCATATTTCGGCACCCACGGCAGCGTCGCCTTGATCCTGCTATTGTCGGAAATCAGCGAATCGGGATCGCCGGCTCGGCGCTGTTCCAGGCGGCGCTCGATCGTGAGATTGGTCGCGCGGTCCACCGCGTCGAGCACTTCGAGTACCGAAAAACCCCGGCCATAGCCGCAATTCATCGTCAGCGACGTCGCGGGAGCGGCAATCAAGGCCTCCAGCGCCAGGACATGCGCGGCGGCGAGGTCGGAGACATGGATGTAATCCCGCACGCCGGTGCCATCGGGCGTGGCATAGTCGCTGCCGAATACGCTGACATGGCCGCGCTTGCCCAGCGCCGCTTCCACTGCCACCTTGATCAGATGGGTCGCCCCTGCGGTCGATTGCCCGGTCCGCGCCTGCGGGTCGGCCCCGGCGACGTTAAAATAGCGCAAGGCACCGAAATTGAGCGGATGGGCCTGGGCAACATCGCCGAGCATGATCTCGGTCATCAGCTTGGACATGCCATAGGGATTGATCGGCAGCCGCGGCGCATCCTCGGCCACCGGCGACACCTCGGGCACGCCATATGTCGCAGCGGTCGAACTGAAGATGAAATGGGGTACTTGAGCGGCGACCGCGGCAGCGATCAGCGCCCGGCTCTTAGCCGTGTTGTTCTCGTAATATTTCAGTGGGTTTTCGACCGATTCAGGGACAATGATCGAACCGGCAAAATGCATCACCGCCCGCGTGCCCTGTTCGGCGAAGATTTTCGCCAACAGCGCTGCATCGGCGATATCGCCTTCATACAGCGGCACGCCCTCAGGGACGGCAAAGCGAAAACCGGTGGTGAGATTATCGATCACCGCCACCGGCCAGCCGGCATCGCGGAGGGCAAGAACGGCATGGCTACCGATATAACCGGCGCCGCCGGTAACGAGCACAGGGCATTTGTCCATCATGGCCGCGCCGCTAGCACAGCGGTTCGGGAAAGTCGTTAACGCGCTGGCGCTTATGAAGCGCGGTTCATCCTGCGGCAATCTGCCCGGACCTAGCCCGAAGCTTGGGTGACGCAGATAAAGTTTCGACGAGCAATGTTCATGAAATCATATCGCCTCTCCTCGCTCACTCTCGCGCTGGCCTTCGCCTCCGGCACCCCGGCGCTGGCCTGGCCTGGCGGCCCGTGGGGCGGTCC
>JAMFSI010000022.1 GCA_026225215.1 Sphingomonas palustris
GTGATACGGCGGAAACGGTGAGGGTGCCGCGTCGCCTTCGGATTGGCTTTATCGGAGGGGCATGGTGCGTGCAAACCATCAATCGGATTGATCCACTGCGCAGTGCGGTCAGCGCGCTGCGACTGGACGGGCCACTGGCGTTGGTGCCGACGATGGGGGCGCTGCATGAGGGCCATTTGTCGCTGGTGCGCGAGGCCAAGCGGCTGGCCGCGCATGTTGCCGTGTCGATTTTCGTCAATCCGTTGCAATTCGGTGCCGGTGAGGATCTGGATGCTTATCCTCGCCAATTGGCGCGCGATGCCGCCATGTTGGAGCGCGAGGGCGTGGCGCTGCTATGGGCGCCATCGGTCGAAGTGATGTATCCTTCGGGCTTTGCCACCAATATCTCGGTCAGCGGGGTCAGCGAAGGACTATGCGGTGGCTCGCGGCCGGGGCATTTCGACGGCGTGGCGACAGTCGTGAGCAAGCTGTTTCACCAGGTTCAGCCCGATATTGCGCTGTTCGGCGAGAAGGATTGGCAGCAGTTGGCGGTGATCCGCCGGATGGCGCGCGATCTCGATCTTACCCAGCCTCACGCGGATGCAATCTTCGGGGTGCCAATCATGCGTGAAGCGGACGGTTTGGCGATGTCATCGCGCAATGCCTATCTCACTTCGGATGAACGCATTCAGGCGGTAACTTTGGCGATCGCAATGCGCGCAACGGTGGCTGAAATTCTTGGCGGCGGGGAGGTTGCTGTGGCGCTCGAAAAACTGCGCGAGGCTTTGCTGGCAGGTGGTTTTAGATCGGTGGATTATGCCGAATTGCGCGAGGCGAACTCGCTGGTTGCACTCGACGAACTGGGCACTTCTTCCGCCCGACTGTTAGTCGCGGCCCATATCGGCCGGACGCGGCTGATCGACAACATCGCAGTGGGCTGATATTCTGGCTCCGTTCCCGACTCAACGTCGCGGCGCTTGGAGTTTACCATGGCCGAAATGGATTCACTCCAGGCGCGCATGAGCAGTCTTGAGCGCCGAATAGCCGAGGCGCGCGAGCGGCTGACGCTCCATTCGACGCTTCATCAGGATCATGCGGCGACGCTCGACGAATTGACCGAACGCTATCTGCACCTGCAGCAGCAGTTGCAGAGCGAAGCCGTCGGCCTGGAAGCGCAGGGCATGCATGTCGACAGTTTCGAGAAGACCGTGCTGACTTGGATCAACGGGCTGACTCTGAGCCATTAAGGCTCGTGATCCTTAATGGCCGGGAAAAGTCATCAAGACGTCCACGACCAGGCCTTCATTGCGCAACCTCTGCGCACCACCGAGATCCGGCAAGTCGATCACGAACAAGGCCTGACTGACCACCGCTCCAGCGCGATGGAGCAACTGCAGGGCAGCATGCGCCGTGCCGCCTGTGGCGATGAGGTCGTCGATGACGACCACATTCTGCCCCGCGGTGATCGCATCGGGATCGACCTCTAGCGTGTCGGTGCCATATTCGAGCGCATAGTCGATGGCCAGCACCGGGACGGGCAGCTTACCGGGCTTGCGGACCGGGACGAAGGGAAGCCCGAGACGAGCAGCCACCGCCGCGCCGAAGATAAAGCCGCGCGCCTCGATCCCGGCGATTGCCTGTGCGCCGCAGGCCTCAGCGCGCTCGGCCAGCAAGGCGATGGCTGCGGCAAAGCCGGCGCCGTGGCCGATCAGCGTGGTGATATCGCGAAACAGGATGCCCGGCTTGGGAAAGTCCGGCACGCAGCGGACGAGTGCCTTGAGTTCATCTGGCGTCATGGCAGCTCCTTGGAGCATAAGACCTGGGGCCAGAGGCCCCAGACCCCAATACGTCTTTCGACTTACGGCCCGCGAGCAACGGTGCCACCGGCACTCCCTATCGCCGGAAGACGGAATGGGAGCGCGAGGGGCCCCGCCCCTCGCATCTTAACTTCAGTGCTTCTTGCCAGCCCAGACGTTCTGATACGCCATGTAAGCCAAGCCCGTCGCGAAGATCAGGAAGATCAGCACGGCCCAGCCAGCCTGATGCCGGTTTTCAAGCTTGGGTTCGGCGGTCCAGACGAGGAACGCGGCAACGTCCTGCGCCATCTGATCGACGGTCGGCTTGGTGCCATCCTTGTAGCTCACCTGGCCATCGCTGGTCAGCGGCGGCGGCATGGCGATGTTGAGGTTAGCGAAATAGGGATTGTAATGCAGGCCATCGGGCGTCTTGGAGTCCGGGAACTTGGCGAGCAAATCTGCAGGCTGGTCCTGATAGCCGGTCAGCACGGAATAGATGTAAGCCGGGCCACCCTCACGAGCCTTGGCGATCAGCGACAGATCGGGCGGGGTGCCCTGGCCGCCGTAAACCACCGGCGGGAAGTGATCGGTGGGCATGCCGTTATCATTCTTCACTTCGCCGGTCTTGGGGTCGTAGTGCGGAATCTTGTGCTTGGCGGCAATCGCCTTCACTTCATCATCGTTATAGCCGATTGCCTTCAGGTCACGGAAGGCCACCTGATGGAGCATGTGGCAGTTCGAACAGACCTCGGTGTAAACCTGGAAGCCGCGCTGGACCTGCTGCATGTCGAACTTGCCGAGCGGTCCGTCGCTGGCGAGCGCCAGTTCCTTGGGCTCTTTATGGTACACGTTGACCGCCGTCGCCGCGGGCGGCTCGGAGATGTAGCTGTAGGCTCCCTTGCCAAAGGAGAACAGCAGCGCCGCCGAGAAGAACAGCCCGACGAGGATGGAGAAGATACGAATCATTGGAGTGTCTCTTTCCGTCTCGCGCGGGTCAGGCCGTCAGCACTGCATGGTCATCTTTGCCCAGCACCGCCTCGGTGATCGAGAAGGGCAGCGGCTCGGGCTTTTCCAGCGACGAGACGATCGGTAGAATGACGAGGAAGTGCAGGAAGTAATAGATCGCCAGGACCTGGCTGATCATCACATAGGGCTCGCGCGCCGGCGCACCGCCGCAATAGCCGAGCGCCAGAACGTCGATGACCAGCACCCAGAAGAACTTGCGGTGCAGCGGGCGATAATGGCCGGAGCGGACCGGCGAACGATCGAGCCAGGGCAGGAAGAACCACACCAGGATCGCGCTGAACATCGCGAGCACGCCCATCAGCTTGGCCGGGATGATGAAGAAGTCCTGGGTGAAGGCGCGAAGGATCGCATAAAATGGCCAGAAGTACCATTCGGGAACGATATGCGCCGGCGTCTGCATCGGGTTGGCCGGGATATAATTATCCGGGTGGCCGAACTGGTTCGGGGCGAAGAACACCACTGCGCAATAGAGGATCAGGAACACGCCCAATCCGAAGCCGTCCTTCGCCGTGTAATAGGGATGGAACGGCACGGTATCGCTTTCGGTCTTCACTTCGACGCCGGTCGGATTCGACGAGCCCGGAATGTGCAGCGACCAGATGTGCAGGATAACCACGCCGAGGATCACGAAGGGCAGCAGGAAGTGCAGCGAGAAGAAGCGATTGAGCGCAGCGTCGCCAGGCGCGAAACCGCCCAGCAGCCAGGTGTGCAGCGCGCCGCCGATCAGCGGAATGGCGCTGAAGAGCCCGGTGATCACCTGCGCCCCCCAATAACTCATCTGGCCCCAGGGAAGCACATAACCCATGAACGCCGTGGCCATCATCAGCAGGAAGATGACGACGCCGAGCAGCCAGATCATTTCCCGCGGCGGTTTGTAGGAGCCGTAGAAAAAGCCGCGGAAGATATGGATATAGACCACCGCGAAGAAGGCCGAGGCGCCATTGGCGTGGGCATACCGCAGCAGCCAGCCGTAATTGACGTCACGCATGATATGCTCGGTCGAATCGAAGGCAATGCCTGCGTTCGAGGCGTAATGCATGGCAAGAACAATGCCGGTGACGATCTGGATGAGCAGGCAGAAGCCCGCCAGTACGCCGAAATTCCACGCGTAATTGAGGTTGCGCGGCACCGGATAGCCGGCGCCCACGGCGTTATAGACGAAGCGCGGCAGCGGCAGCTTCTCGTCCAGATACACCATGAGGGGGTGGCTTGGCTTGTAATGTTGGGCCCAGGGAAAGCTCATCTATCTGACCTCAGCCTACCTTGATTGCGGTATCGGTGGTGAATGCATAGTCCGGCACTTCGAGATTTTTCGGCGCCGGGCCTTTGCGGATGCGCGCCGCGGTATCGTATTGCGAACCGTGGCACGGGCAGAAATAGCCGCCGAACTCGCCGCGATTTTCCGTCGAGACGATGCCCAATGGAACGCAGCCGAGGTGGGTACATACGGCCATGGTAATCAGCCATTCGGTCTTGCCCGGCTTGGTGCGCTGGGCCAGCGTCTCGGGATCGCGCAGCGACGCCACCGGCACAGCGTCTGCGGCAGCAATTTCCTTGGGCGTCAGGCGGCGGACGAACAGCGGCTGCGAGCGGAACACCGCTTTAATCCCCTGCCCCACCTGGATCGACGCCAGATCGACGTCAGTCGAGCTTTCGGCGAGCACATCGGCGGAAGGCGCCATCTGGCTGACCAGCGGCAACAGCACCGACACCGCGCCGACGCCAGCGGCGCTGACCGCAGCGATATTGATGAAATCACGTCGCCGCACACCGCCGTCTGTCACGACTGGCGCGTGCTCCGGAGTGTCAATGACCGCATCGTCTGCCATGATAGACCTTTGCTTTGTTACTTCGACCCCGCCCCGGCTCCTACGGAGCTGGAACGGGCGTTAAACCCGATTGCGTTTGCGCGTCCAGGATGCCCCCCGAAGCGCGCGCCTGGCCAGGTTATGGCCCCTGCAGACGCCGACTTCGCCGGCCTGATAGCCGCGAAACCGTGGCCTGCCAACCGACTTTTTGCCAATGCGAACAAGCGTCGCGAACAGGTGGCAAACATCGGGGGAATACGCAATCGCCAAGATGATGCCTGCGGAAGAATGATACCGAGGTACGATGAGCCTGTCTCATCGTACCTCGGTTAAGCCCGTCGCCCCATGCTTGAGCATTTCCAAGGCGTGATGCAGAAGCATCTTAGCGCCTTGGCGAAGTCGAAATCCTATTGCAGCTTTTACAGTCCGATCAATGCGATCTGCCGACCATACGCCGGCTCGCCCCTGTGCGTGGCGCGGCGGAAGGAGAAAAACCGTTCGGGCGCCGCATAGGTATCGAGCCGCAGCGGTTCGACGACGGCGATCCCGGCGGATCGCAGGCGATGCGCCACATAGGCTTCGAGATCGAACTGCCAGTGGCCGGGGCGGCCCGCGCTGAAAAACTGGGCATCGCTATCGTCGAACCGCCCGCGAAATCCGTCGTCCACTTCATAGCTGGCGTGAGCAATACAGGGTCCGATGGCCGCTACCATCCGCGAGGGGCGAGCACCGAGCGCCACCATCGCGGCTATGGTCCGATCGGTCACCCCCGCCAGCGCACCTTTCCAGCCGGCATGGGCAGCGCCGATCACCCCGGCTTCGTGGTCGGCCAGCAGCACTGGTGCGCAGTCGGCGGTGAGGATGCCGAGCAAAAGGCCGGGGCGGTCGGTGACCAGCGCATCGGCATGCGGGCGAGCGCTATCGTCCCAAGGCTCGGTGACGGTGACGCAATCGGGCGAATGCACCTGGTATACCGTGATCAGCCGCGCGCCGGGCTGCACGGCGGCAACGGCTCTTGCGCGGTTTTCAGCCACGGCTTCGGGATTGTCACCCTCCGGCCCGATACTGCCCAAGCCAACATTGAGCCCGGCGACGAGCCCGGTCGAAACGCCGCCCCGGCGCCCGCAGAAGCCATGCGGCACGCCCTGGAGCGCAGCGGCCCTGATAACCTCAACTGGCTCAACCAAGGCTGCGGCTGACCTGCTCGTAAGTATCGCGCGAGAGATTGGGCGTTTCGACAATCCGCTCCAGCTCGGTGCGCATCAGCGCCCCACGCCCCGGCTCGATCCGCCGCCAGCGCCCTAGCGAGGGCACGAACCGCGCCGCCGTCTGGGCATTGATCGGATCGAGCGCGAGGATAAGGTCGGCGATCAGGCGATAGCCACTGCCATCGGCGGCATGAAACGCGCCCGCGTTCACGGCAAAACCCATGTAGAGCGCCCGGACCCGATTGGGATTATTCATGGTGAAATCGGGGTGCTCGACCAGCGCGCGGACATGCGCCTGCGCGTCGGGATGCAGCGATCCCGACTGCAGCGAAAACCACTTGTCGATCACCAGCGCATTGCCGGCATAGCGCTGGTGGAAATCGGCCAGCATCTCGGCCCGCGCCGGGTTCTCGAGCCCGCAGAGCACCATCAGCGCGCCCTGGCGGTCGGTCATATTATCCGCCGCGCGATATTGGGCGGCGGCACGCTTTGCTGCCTCGTCCGGCAGTCCGGCGGCCAGCAGTGTCAGCGCCTGGGTCTTGAGCTTGCGTGCACCGCGTGCCGCTGCCGTCATGCTGAATGGCACTGCGCTGACCCGGTCATGCAGCGCCGTGAGTTCGGCGGACAAGGCTCGCGCCAGATTCGCCTTGAGCGCTTCACGCTCGGCGCGGATCGCCTGCGGGTCGGCCTGCGCCAATTGCTCGGCGATATAGGCCTCGGCGGGCAGGATCATCAGTTCGCCGCGCATCAGATCGTCGAGCGAGCCATCGGCCAATACCGCCGCCAGCGCGGACGAGATCGCCGCTTGGCCATTGGCGCGCTGGGCCGCATCCAGCCCCCCGCTGACCGCCCCAACCAAATGGCCGAGCATCAGGCTCTGCATCGCTTCATAGCGAGCGAAGGAATCATCGTCGTGCGCGGCCAGGAACACCAGATCCTCGGGCGACGTGTCCGCCGCGATGCTCACCGGCGCCGAATAGCCCCGATTCAGCGACAACACCGGTCGGCTGGAAAAACCAGAAAAGGTGAAATCCGCAGAAGCCTTGTCCAATACCACCAGCTGTTCGCCGCCATGCTTGCCGGTAGCGCGATCGAACAGGGCGACGCGCAGGGGAATCGGCATCGGCTGCTTCTCGGGCTGGCTCGGCGTCACCGGCACTTGCTGAGTGAGATGCAAGGTCGCGGTATCGCCTGCGTGCGTCAGCCGCGCGGTCAGTTGCGGCGTGCCGGCCTGGCCATACCACAAGCGGAACTGGCCCAGATCGAGCCCCGCGCCATCCTCGATCGCCTTGATGAAATCCTCGCAAGTCGCCGCCTCGCCATCGTGGCGAGCGAAATAGAGGTCGGTGCCGGCGCGAAACCGCGCTTCCCCCGCCATCGTCCGCATCATGCGGATCACCTCGGCGCCCTTGTTATAGACCGTCGCGGTGTAGAAATTGGAGATTTCCTGATAGGAATCGGGCCGGATCGGATGCGCCAGCGGGCCCGAATCCTCTGGAAACTGCGCCGATCGCAGCACCCGCACATCCTCGATCCGCTTCACCGCAGGCGAGCCCATCGCCGCGCTGAACAGCTGATCGCGCAGCACCGTGAAGCCTTCCTTGAGGCTCAGCTGAAACCAGTCGCGACAGGTGATCCGGTTGCCCGACCAATTGTGGAAATACTCATGGCCGATCACCCCTTCGACGCCATCGTAATCGCCATCGGTGGCGGTCTCCGGATCGGCCAGCACATAACGGGTATTGAAGACGTTGAGCCCCTTGTTCTCCATCGCCCCCATGTTGAAATCGGATACGGCAACGATGTTGAACAGATCGAGATCGTATTCGCGCCCGAACGCTTCCTCGTCCCAGCGCATCGATTCGATCAGCGAGCGCATCGCATGATGCGTGCGCCCTTCATCACCAGCGCGGACCCAGATGCCCAGCTCGACCTTGCGTCCGCTCATGGTCGTAAAGCTGCCGCGATTGGCGACGAGATCGCCCGCGACCAGCGCGAACAAATAGCTCGGCTTGGGCCAGGGATCGTGCCATTCGGCCCAATGCGTGCCATCCGCGCCTTGCCCCTTGGCGGTGCAATTGCCGTTGGACAGCAGCACCGGAAATGCCGTCGCATCACCCGCCATCCGCACCCGGTAGACCGACAGCACATCGGGGCGATCGGGGAAGAAAGTGATCCGCCGGAAACCCTCGGCCTCGCACTGGGTGCACAGCATGCCGTTCGAGGCGTAAAGCCCCATCAACTGGCTGTTAGCGATGGGTTTGATCGCAGTCTCGATAGCGATCTCATGCGCGTCGCCCGGCAAGTCGATCACCAGGTCCGACCCATCCATCCGCCAGTCGTTGCGAGCGATACCGTCGAGTGAAACCGAGCGAGCGGCGAGGCCATCGCCATTCAACCGCAGCGGTGCATCGCCGCTACCCGCCGGATTGCGCTTCACTTGCAACCGCGCGGTAACCCGCGTTTCCTCCAGCCCCAGCGCGAAATCCAGCGCCACTTCGGGCACCAGCCATTCCGGTGGCCGATAGTCTTCGCGCTGAATCAGCGGAGGCAGGGAAGGGGTCGGCGCGGTGCCGGCGGTCTCGGGGTTGGTGACGATATCCATGACACTCTTCTTAAAGCGGGATGGCAGAAAGCGGGAGAAAAGATTTAGCATTTAAGCATAGGTGCGAGGGCCTGAGGCCCTCGCGCTCCCCGTCATTGGCTACCTCGCCTAACTTCTGCCCGTCGCGCCTCGCCGCGCAGCGGCTATAAAGCTTGCGGCGCGGCGATATAGAGCCAAGCCTGAGTGACAAGCTACGCCGACAACGAATGGGGTCTGGGGCCTCTGGCCCCAGGTCTGGCTCTTTTAAACCAACCAAACCCCCGCCGGCGCATGCGGCAGGCCGACATCGCGCAAGCCGAGAATTCCGGGGCGAGCCTCGTGAATCTGCCCCAATGCATTGACTGCAGGCATTGCGGTGGTGGTATCCCAATCGTGATTGCCCCAATGCGCGGGCGGGTTGATTCGCATGCGGACATCGATGCCGGGATCGCCCAGGATGGTGAAATGATATTGGTCGGGATCGATTTCCCAGCCCTCGGTGAGATTGGTCGTCAGATACCAGACCACGGTGAGATTGACGACGGCACGGCCCTTGACCATGCCGTTCCAGCCGCCGCGCAGCGCGGCATTGGTGCCCTTTTCCATCTTGAACCAGCCAAGATCGACGGTTTCGGCGGCGGTCGCATAATCGCAGAAGAAGGTGATGTCATCGAAGCGATATTCGAGCGCGTCGCCGATCCGCTGCACCGCGTCGCGGAACAGGATGAGCCAGTTGCGCGCCCGCTCGAGCAGTTCGGGCGTGGTCCCGCCCGCCTCGCCCATGCCCAGGAAGCTCCAGGTTTCGACCGATTCGTAGACCGAGCAGTCAGCCGATTCGACCATGCTCACCGATTCGATCCTGCGGCAACCGGCGGTCAGCGAGGTAACTACCGAATTGATCCAGCCGGGGTTGATGCCGGTGATGTACAGCGACGATTGCCCGCGCTGGCAGGCATCTTCGAGCCGTCGCTCCACCTCGCCCTGCACGCCGCCGACGTTCAGGAACATATTGGTGCTGACCACGTCGATCCCCGCTTCGAGCAGACGAACGACATCGTCGACATTCGCTTCGAACGGAGTGTAGAGCGCACTATCCGGCTTGAGCGCGATCAGCGCGGCGATGTCGTGCGTGGCGGCGATACCGCAAGCCGGGCGCCCGCACAGCGGGCCGGCGTCGGTGCCGGCTTTGTCGGGGGAATGGGCATAAACGCCCACCAGTTCCAGCCGGGGATCATCGAGAATGCCACGCAAGGCAAGCTTGCCGACCTTGCCGGTGGTCCATTGAATAACGCGCAATCTGCCCAAGAGCCTGCTCCCACCGCCGCAGCGAACTGATGCCGTCCGCTTGATCGACAGGACTATGACATGAGGCGCGGGTGGACGGAAGAAAAACGAATAGCCGCCGAGGCTGTCAATCGATCGGAACGAGCGTCACCAAAGCGTCTCGTGCGGCGATGAATTCCTGAAGCAAGGCCCGCGCCGCCGGTTCCGGGTCCGCACCACCGGCATGGACCGCGATCAAGGCAGTCAGCCCTGGCTCCATCACCGCGGCCAGATCGGCGATGCCTTGGCGAGCGACGCGGAACCGCCAGCCCCCCGCCTCGGCGACGGTTTCAGGAAAAGACGCGATCCGGACGGAGGGGGTTTCGCCATCGAGTCCGGCGAGCCTGGCCACCGCGGCACCCGCCCGGAGCAAGGCCTGCCACTGCAGCGCGCAAATATCCGGCGCAGCATCGCGCAGCGCCTCGGGCGATGGCAGAGGAAACTCGGTAGGCGGAATCGCTTTCATCGGGAAATCGTTCTAGGTAACCGGGGTTGCCAATTCCCTAATTAGCCTCTGGCGCAAGCGTCGGAGCACTGCTAACCGCCCTTCCCACGCATCCGTAGCTCAGCTGGATAGAGCGCTGCCCTCCGAAGGCAGAGGTCACAGGTTCGAATCCTGTCGGGTGCACCAATTTTCAACAAGTTAGTGCGATTTCTCAAGGCGGGTTTCTCGCCTTGTGCAAGTTACGTGCAAGTAACAACCCTTTCAGCATTCCAGTTGGCCGATATTACGCTCCCCTTCTGAGCTCTGAAGGGTTGGGTGGATGAGTGCCTCGGCAATGCCCGTGCTGATCGATGATCCGCTGCGGATGGCTTGGTTTGAATGCAACGACTACGGCAATGCTGGCCACCTGGTCGTCCTCGCAGGCGGCTTGCTGAAATGGGTAGACGACACCTCTTGGCTGGCCTTTGATAATCGCCGCTGGTCTGAGCGCGAAGGGCAGTTTCGCGCACGGGCGCTAGCCCATCGAGTGGCGCAGCATATTCATGAGGAAGTCGCCGCGCTGCGCGAACTGATCGGCGATCCCAAGGTGCACAATGTGCGCGGCCTTGAGGAGCGATTGGCGCCTGGTGTAGGCCAGAGCGAGCGCTCGATCGGCTGAAACTGCTATCCAGCCACGCAATAAAAAGCGGCAATGCCAATCAGAGCGATGCGATGCTGAAACAGGCGCGCGACATCCCTGAGATGCGCGCCTGGGGCGAGGCTTTTGACCGAGATCCGCTGACCTATAACGTACAGAACGGGACGCTGCGCTTTTTCCAAGATGGCGGTGGCAGCTGGATCATGAAATTTCAGTCCGGGCACGAACCTACAGACATGCTGCGGCAGATACGAAACTTGGTGAAACTCGACACCGGCGAGCAGTCCCAAGATGTAGCCCGAGATCGTATCCGCAGCCATGATCAACGTGGCGTCGAGTGTAACCATACATCACGGCGCGATCGTCCCTTGCGAACGCACCAAGGAAGCGCCGGAGGTGAAATGTCACTCTCCAGCCCGCACCGTCGGCTCGATCCGCATCTTCTAGTCAGCGGTTTTCAAGGGTTGATCGTTCGCTGCCGGTCGAAGCGTTAGCGGCGCCGGTGTCGTCACGGCCTCTGGCTGCATTCGGGTGGCTCACTAAGCCGCCAGGAGGCCTATTTCTTCTTTTTCATCGCCGCCGTGACGTACGGTTTCTTGCCGGCCTGCGCCATCCAAGAAAGCACCTGACCTTCGTCGAGCTCGTCCACGGCGGTCAACTCGACGCCGCGGGTGGCCTTGCCCATTCTGATCGGTGTCACTGGCGGTTCTGGTTGCAGTTCGTTACCTCGGATGAACATCAGCTTCAGGTGACCGACAAAGGCGCCGGAAGAGAAGCACCACCCATCGGGAACGCCATAGTAAGCCATTCCCCATTTCACCGCGCGTTTGAGGTCCGGTAGTGCCTTGGCGGCCAAGGCATCGACATGTTTGGCGATGCTCTTCTGCGGTTCGGGAAGGCTCTCGATATAGGCAAATACCGGCTTGTCGCCTTCGGCCGCTTTCGCGGGACTCGCCTTGCCGGTCATCGCTACCAGAAGCTCGGCACTTTTTGCCTGCGGCGTTCTCGTGTCCTTTTTTACTGTCATGGCCCCACCGATCTAATTCGTGATGCGTCACCCGCAGTTCGGCTTGCCTCGGCACTCATAGGTGGCAGCCTAGGCGAGAGTTTACATTGTTGTCTATTGGCCTGCCGACACAGGCAATTCGCCGTAGCGACATCGACATTCGCAAGACCAGCTCTCTCATCGATCACGCCTCATTTGCCACCGCCTCTCCTTTGGGAACTCACCGCCTCGGCTTCGATGCCGCTGAGGATTGCGTGAAGCCCGAACTCAAAATTGCGAAACCCTGAAGCGTAGTCGCTTCCAACACTTTTCAAGCGAGCTTGCAGCCGCGGAAAGGTCGACGCGACCTCACGAGCTTTGGCCAGCCTATTGCACATATCTTCGCGTGCGTTCGCATCCGCTTCGTTGAGTTTCCGTTTGAACGAAGCCTCTGCTGCACGACTGAGAGCGGTGCCGAGTACGAAAATGAAGACGGACGTTGCTGCGTGATTGACCGTCTCTTCGGGGAGCCCAGCAGCCTCATAGATCGCGAAGCAGTGGTTATCATGTCGCGCTTTGCCTGGCCCGTAAACCATGTGAGAGCCAAAGGCGCGAACAAGCCACAGATGGCGCACGAGCATGTCATGAAGGCCGGTCGCCATGCTGACTGCGGCAGACTTCCAATCCTCCACAGCGAGATCAGGCAACAAGATCTCGTGCCACACGTGGTCGCCTGCGAGGGCGATGAGATTTTCTTTGCTTCCCACGTGCCAATAGACGGCCGTTGCCGCAGACCCTAGCCGCTTTCCCAATTCACGCATGCTCAGGCCTTCGAGTCCTTCCTCGTCTAACAGTTTGATCGTCGCCTGGATGATTTGTTCTCGAGTCAGTGTGTCGCGCGTCATCACAAGCCTTTTACACCGCACTTGCACAGCGTTCAAGTGCGGTGTAGCGTCGTACTTGAACGCTGTGCAAGTCCCCTTTTGGGATGCCGAGGATTGGGTAATGCAGGCCGAGTTTTGTGAATATGTCCAGGCGAGAGCGGTCGACCACGGCGTTCCAGGTGTTGCCGTGGCAACATCGCTTGCCGGCGCTGAAACTTACGCGTGCTACGGCGTTACGAGCGTCGAAAACTCCCTTCCCGTCGACAGGCATACGCTGTTCGCGCTGGGTTCGGTGACGAAGACGTTTACCGCCACGACACTTATGCGGTTGGAAGCAGATGGGCGGATCAAACTCGATGCCCCCGTTCGCCACTACGTTCCCGAGTTCGAGCTAGCGGATGAAGATGCCGCCAACAAAATCACCGTGAAAAATCTGCTCAACCACACGGCTGGCCTGGATTGGCGAGTTGACGCGGACACGGGTGAAGGAAATGACGCCTTGGCGCTGGGTGTGACCGCGCTACGCAAATCAAGGCTTATAGCGCCGCCCGGCTCACGCGCTTCGTACAGTCAGGCTGGCTATAATCTTGCAGGTAGAATTATCGAAGCGGCCACCGGACTTGGATATGAAAAGGCAGTTGCTCGACTAATTCTTGAACCATTGAATCTCACAAGCAGCTTTTTTGATCGCGACGACGTAATGACCCGGAGGTTTGCGGCGGGTCACAATTTAAGTAATGGGTGCCTCCAAACTGCTAGGCCTTGGAAATATTCACGCGGTGACAATCCTGGCGCTGGCCTAGCGTCCTCCGTGGCGGACCAGCTGCGATGGTGCAAATTCCACCTAGGCGGCGGCCTTTGTCCGGGCGGCACCCGTATCGTACCAGAAGAGTCTTTGCTCCGGATGAGGAGCCCCACAGTCGCCTGCGAGAACTCCTCTTTGGGCGATTGGATCGGGCTATCGTGGTTTCTGCGCGAAGTCGACGGGGTCAAAATCGTCGAGCATGGCGGGTCGGCCAACGGCCAGTTCGCCAATCTTCTAGTCGCTCCCGACCATGACTTTGCGGTCGCAGTTCTTTCCAACGCCGGGCCTGATGGTGGTCTCGCATTCAATAGGGAAATTCTGCACTGGACTTTAGAGCAATATCTCCACGTTGTTGATCGCGCGCAAGAAGAACAAGCATACGATGCTCGCGCTTCCGGCGAAGTCGTTGGGACGTATCAAAACGAAATGATGGTCGTCACCGTCCGTGATGCAGATGCGGCCATCACCCTTGAATGTCAGATCAGGCCAGAGATACGCGTCGCAGCAGCGAAAGCGCCACCTCCTGATCTTCCACCCGCAGGACTAAGCCTGCTGTCGGGAGATGATCTGGCCTTTGTTATCACCAGTGGTGGGCTGAAGGGTCAAAAGTGCTGCTTCAATCGCGACGCAATGGGGGTGGTGGCAGGGGTTGATCTCGCTGGTCGCTTTTTCGATCGCGTGGCTGCAGCAAAACTCACGGTCGATCGAGGGTGATGTCGGCATGCCCGCCGAGCTCCGAGACTTCAGATGGGCAATACAGCATCCCAGCACCGCAGTCTAAGGCAAGCGGCCGAAACGCTAAATATCAAGCCATCGACCTTAAGCCGCCGGATTCGAGAGATTGAGCATCGGTTGGGCGCAGTGCTCTTCGAACGCACCAATGGCGGTACACGACCCACGTTCGAAGGACAGGAATTTCTCGAGACTGCCAGGCGGATCATCGAGGAGGCGGACAGTCTCGCGACACGCCTATAGACGCGATCGCGAGGCGAAAGCGGCGAGGTAGCCATCGGGGTGCAGCCGATTCGCCGACGATATGGGTATGTCGAGGGAAGCGATCACCAAGCTCGCTGGCCGATTGATTGCGAAGTCGCTGATCATCCGTGAGGCCAGCGCGGACGACGGCCGTGCGCAGACACTCGCGCTGACGGATCGTGGCAGTGCCCTCGTGCCGGATCTGGCCGCGCTTGCCGACCGCAACGACGCTGAATTCTTCGACTGTCTCACCGCGGCTGAACGGGAAACGCTGAGGCGTCTCCTGAAGAGCCTGGCCCAACGCGGCCACATGACCGCAATCCCGATCGAATGAACGCGATCAAAACCTACCACGGAGATCCGAAAGATCGCGTTGGTGCTCCTAACAAAGCTTAAAAGGGGGAACACGGTGCGGGCGGCAGTCAACGGCACCGATTCAGTGGCATAATCAGCGGCATTGCTCCGATTTCACCTCGCCACGCGGTGATGCCATAGACGGCGGCAAGCGCGTCTTCGGAGAGGACGTCCGCTGGCTGCCCATCGCCGACCACGCTGCCCCCATCAAGCAAGACCAAACGGTCGCAATAGCGAGCAGCGGCGGCGAGGTCGTGGAGAACGACGATCACCAGCGCACCGGCACGCGCACGCCCCGCCAGCAGGGTCATCACATCGATCTGGTGGCCGGGATCGAGCGATGCCAGCGGCTCGTCCACGATCAGCGCCGCCGCTTCCGTCGCCAGCGCGCGGGCGAGCATGACGCGCGCGCGTTCCCCGCCCGACAGTTCGTTGGCGATCCGATCGCGGAGCGCCAACACCCCGGTCTGCGCCATCACCGCTTCGATCGCGGCCTGATCCGCCTCGCCGATCCGCGAAAAGGGGGCGAGATGCGGCAGGCGGCCGAGACCCACCAGTCTTTCGACCGAAAGCGGCCAATGCAGTTCCTGCCCTTGCGGCAGATAGGCGATGCGACGGGCCAGTTCAGCCGGAGACAGCCGGGCAATGTCGGCGCCATCGATCGTCACCGAGCCAGCCGAGACGGGTATGAGATTAAGGATGGCGCGCGCCAGCGTTGATTTGCCCGCGCCATTCGGGCCGATCACGCCAACCAGCGTGCCTGGGGCGAATTCGAGATCGATGCCCGCCAATATGCGCTGGCGGCCGAGTTCCACATCGACCCCGCGGCAAGTGATCGTCACCATAGCCGTCGCTCCCGCAGCAGATGGTGGATGAAGATCGGCACCCCCAGAAATGCGGTCAGCACGCCGAGCTTGAGCGGGGTTGCGGTCGGCACCACGCGCACGGCGATATCTGCAGCACTGAGCAAGATGGCGCCGGCAAAGGCTGACGGCAGCAGCAAGGCCGAGGGGCTACGATCGGTGAAAGGGCGCATGAGATGCGGAACCACCAGCCCGACGAAGCCGATCCCACCTGACACGGCCACGGCGCCACCCACGCCGATCGCGATGGCGAACAGCAGGATCATGCGTGTGCGACTGAGATCCGCGCCCAGTGACCGCGCACCATCCTCGCCCAGCGACAACGCATCGAGCGCGCGGCCCTGTCCGACCAACATCGCGATGCCGATCGCTACACAAGGCAGCGCAATCAGCACATCCTTGAACGAGCGATCCTCCAGCGATCCCAGCAGCCAGCTCATGATCTCCATGGCCGCAAACGGACTGGGCGCGAGATTGAGCGCCAGGCTGATCCCCGCCTCCGCCAGCGAGGCGATCGCCATCCCGGCCAGGATCAGGGTCAACGTACTCTCGCCCTTCCGTGACAGTCTCAGCAACGGCAGCAGTGCCGCGATCGCACCCAGCACCGCCAACAGCGGGACCAGCCAGGGATGTGCATCGGCCAGGTTGAAATAGATCGCGATCACCGCGCCCAGCGCCGCCATCGGCGATATGCCGAGAACCGCCGGCTCGGCCAGCGGATTGCGCAGATACCCCTGCAACGCCGCGCCGCCGGTTCCGAGCATCGCGCCGACCAGCAGCCCCAGAATGGCGCGCGGCAGACGCAGCTCCAGCAGGATCGCGCGCACGATTGGATCACCTTTGCCCTCAATCGCCGACACCATCGCCGAAATCCCAATCGGCGCTGGCCCCATGGTGATCGACAGCAGGCCAACGGCGAGTGTCAGCAACAGCAACAAGGGGAACAGGAGCGGCGCGTGGCCCCGGCCCGAAGCATTCATAACGGCAGACCTCGTCCAGATCGGTCCGGCCCGTCACGATTGTGTTCCAGGCCCGTTCGGGGCATCGCGAAAATGCCCCGGTGGGCTAGTAGTCGCGCCGGTCGGATATGAGAAAGGTTTTCGTGCGCCAATTTCGCAAACATCTGGTCCTGCTGCTTTTTATGCCATTCGCGAGCATCGCCCATGGCGCCGGGCCGCCGCAGCGCGTGGTTTCGCTCAACATGTGCGCGGATCAACTGGTGATCGCGCTGGCCGACCGCTCGCAAATCGCGGGGCTGACCGAGTGGGCGCGCGATCCGCAGCTGTCGTTTTATGCCGATCGGGCCCGCGATCTGCCGTTTACGCATCGCAGTGCGGAAGAGATTCTCGGCCTTCATCCCGACCTTGTGATCAGCGCGCCCTATCGCACCAAAGAGGTGCTGCGGCCGCTGAAGGCGCGGGGGGTAAAAATGCTCGATCTGAAGCACGAGGATGCAGCTGGGCTGGCCGGCATCGAGCAATCGATCCGGACCGTCGCCAAAGCCGTCGGCCATCCCGATCGCGGGACAGCGCTGATCGCCTCGATCCACGCGGAATTGGCGAAAATCGGTCCACCCCCCGGTCGCGGCCGCACCGCCGCCTATTACCAGCGCCAGGGTTTCCTGACCGGCACAGGCACGCTGGTCGATGAAATCATGCATCGCGTTGGCCTGGTGAACATTGCCGCGAAGTTCGGCCGCTCGGCACTTTCCCAAATTCCCCTGGAGCAACTGGCACTGGCCCGGCCCGATTTCGTGGTGACCGAGGAGGGAACACGCACCGGCGAGGACCGCAGCAGCGCGATGGTCCGGCATCCGCTGCTGGAAAGCGTGCTGCGCCCAGGACATCACTTGTATATCCCGCAAGCGCTGACGGTGTGCGGCGGCCCCGGCTATCCACGCGCGGTGGCGCTGCTCGCCGAGCAGCTCCGGAAGGCAGATAGCCCGACACCGAAACGTTAGAAAACGTGGACAAATCCTCCCCGAAACGGGGAGGTGGCCGCGAAGCGGACGGAGGGGGGCCGCTTCTCCGCGAGCGATGGGCTGGAGCAGAGGTGGGGCCCCTCCGTCAGTGCTTCGCACTGCCACCTCCCCGTTCCGGGGAGGATTTGGCTGACCCTGATAACAGCAGGATGATCAAAGAGGCGCTCCTCAGAACTCGATCCCTGCCTGCGCCTTTACGCCGGCACGGAAGGGGTGCTTGATCATGGTCATCTCGGTGACGAGGTCGGCCGCTTCCATCAGCGCTTCCTGGGCATTGCGGCCCGTGACGATGACGTGTTTGTCCGCAGGCTTGTTGATCAGCACCTCCAGCACTTCGTCGAGCGGCAGATAATCGTAGCGCAGCACGATGTTCAGCTCATCCGCCAGCACCATCGCGTAGGCTGGATCGGCGATCATACGCTTGACCTCTTCCCAGGCTTCGCGCGCGACCGCGATGTCGCGGGCGCGGTCCTGCGTGTCCCAGGTGAAGCCCTCGCCCATCGGCTTGAACTCGATCTGCTCGGGAAAGGCATCGAACACCACCTTCTCGCCCGTGGTCATCGCGCCCTTGACGAACTGGACGACGCCGACCTTCATGCCATGCCCGATGGCGCGCACCACCATGCCCAGCGCGGCGGTGGTCTTGCCCTTGCCCTTGCCGGTGTGAACGATCAGCAGACCCTTCTCCTGAGTCTTGTTGGCCATGATCTTGTCATGCGCCGCCTGCTTCTTCTTCATCTTTTCCGCATGACGCGCATTGTCCATTGGCATGGGTTTACTCCTGCAATTCGGCGAGCAGCAGGCCCGCGCTGTTTGATTTCGGTTTCCACAAACCGCGTTCCAGCGCCTCGGCAAGACGGGCGACGGTTTCGCGCAGCGCGGCCGGATTGGCTTGCGCCATGAACGCCCGCACCGCCCCATCCTCGATAAAGGCGGCGTGGACGGCATCGAAATGATGATCGCGCACCGCGTGAGTGGTTGCGGCGAAGGCAAAGAGATAATCGACCGAGGCCGCGATCTCGAAAGCACCCTTATAGCCATGGCGCATTACCCCCGCGATCCACTTGGGATTGGTGACGCGGGCGCGCACGACGCGGCCGATCTCATCCTCCAGCGTGCGCACGACCGGTCGCTCGGGGCGGCTGTGGTCATTGTGGTAGGAGACGGGCTTGGTGCCCTTGAGATGTTCGATAGCGGCGGCAATGCCACCCTCGAACTGGTAATAATCGTCGCTGTCGAGCAGGTCATGCTCGCGATTGTCCTGGTTCTGCACCACCGCATCGACGGTCGAGAGGCGCGTCGCGAACAGGGCGCGCTCGTTATCGCCTTCGATCCCGCCACCATAAGCGTAACCGCCCCAATCGAGATAGACCCCGGCCAGATCGGCACGGTCATGCCACAGCTTTTCGTCGATCATTGCCTGCAAGCCCGCACCGTAAGCGCCCGGCTTTGAGCCGAACACCCGCGCGCCGGCGCGGCGTTCGGCCTGCTGCGATGGTATCCCCTGATCGACAAGGCTTGCGGTTTCGACGCGATGGCGCGCTCTGGCCGGATTGTCTTCCACGCTCTCGTCCAGCGCCATGATCGCGCGCGCAGCACTGTCGATGAGATCGATCTGCTCGGGGAAGGCGTCGCGGAAGAAGCCCGACACGCGGAAGGTGACATCGACGCGGGGCCGCCCCAGTTCGACCACCGTCATGATCTCGAACCCGATCACACGGCCCGACGTCCAATCCCAGCGCGGTCGGGCGCCCATCAGCGCCAGCGCCTGGGCAATGTCGTCCCCACCGGTGCGCATATTGGCGGTGCCCCAAGCGGAAAGCGCCATCGCGCTTGGGTATTCGCCCTCGCGCTGCAGATAGTCCTCGACCAACAATTGGGCCGATCGCAGGCCAAGCGCCCAAGCGGTCGCCGTCGGCACCGAGCGGGTATCGACCGAGTAGAAATTCCGCCCCGTCGGCAACACATCGGGGCGACCGCGCGTGGGAGCACCGGAAGGACCAGGCGTGACGAAGCGACCGTCGAGGCCGGCGAGCAGTGCCAGGGCCTCCGCCTTGCCGCAGGCGTCGACGCGGGGGCCGAGATCCTCGCGCATAGCGGTGAGAACCGCATCGCTGCGCGCACCGGGCGTTGGCCCTTCGTGCAGGAGATCGATCGCGAGCAATTCCAGCCGCTCGACGGTGTCGCCACAAGTCCGCCAGGGTTCGGCGGTAAGAGCGTTTAGCCGTTCCGGTCGAGGCCCTGCCCAGTTATCGCCCATCACGCAATCGAGCGGATCAAAGCCCAATCCGAGATCATCGGCGAGCGCGCGGAGCAGCGAGGCTTGGTCGGGCCGGTCATAGCCGCGCGGCGTCCGCGCAAGCGCGATCAGCAGATCGTCGCGGAGGCGGCCTGTGGGGGATTGGGTGAAGATATGCAGCCCGTCCCGAATCTGCATTTCCTTCAATTCGCAAAGGTAATTGTCGAGCGCGGCCAGCGCATCGTCGCCATCGCCGACCATGCCGGCATCGGTATCGAGCCCCTGGCTCCGCGCCAGATCGACGATGTCGCCCCGCAGCCGGTCGATCCGGCGTGGGTCCATCCCGGCGGCGAGATAATATTCATCGACCAACGCCTCCAGCTGCTTAAGCGGGCCGTAGCTCTCGGCCCTGGTCAGGGGCGGGGTGAGGTGATCGATGATGGTGGCGCCGATGCGCCGCTTGGCCTGCGTGCCCTCGCCCGGATCGTTGACGATGAACGGATAAAGCTGCGGCACTGCACCCGCGCAGACCTCCGGGAAGCAGGCCTCGGTCAGCGCCAGCGCTTTACCGGGCAGCCATTCGAGATTGCCGTGCTTGCCGACGTGCACGACCGCATGAGCGTTAAAATGCCGGTTGAGCCAAATGTGGAAGGCGAGATAGCCATGCGGCGGCGGCAAGGCCGGATCGTGGTAGCTCGTTTTGGGGTCGATATTATAGCCGCGTGCCGGCTGGACCGCGACGACGAGGTTGCCGAAGCGGTGGACCGGCAAGCGGAAGCGCCCACTGCGCACGAAGGGATCGGCTTCGGGCCCACCCCACCGCGTGTTTACCGCAGCAGCAACGGCGGGCGGCATTGCCGCTAGTGCCTGGGCATAGTCGGCCAATGACAGCGAGACTTCGCCGGGGCGGTCGGCAGCACCGGCAGCGTTAGTGACGCCGCTGGTCATCAATCGCATCAGCGTGAGGCCGTCGCGCGGGGCAGCCCCGGTGCCATATCCCGCATCAGCCAGGGCAGCGATTATGGCGGCTGTGCTGGCCGGCGTGTCGAGGCCGACACCATTGCCGATGCGCCCATCGCGGTTGGGGTAGTTGGCCAACACCAGCGCGATCCGCCGTTCGGGTGCCGCTGTGCGCCGCAACCGCGCCCAACTGGCGGCGAGCGCTGCGACGAAGTCTACGCGATCCGGCACCACCCTGGGCACGACGATGCTGCATTCGGTGCGCGCGTCGAACCGCGCGGCTGCCTTGAACGCGATCGCCCTGGTAAACAGCCGCCCATCGACTTCGGGCAGCGCCACATGCATGGCCAGATCGCGCGGGCCGAGGCCACGCGCGCTCGCTTCCCAATTCGATTGTTCGACGCCCGCGAACAGCGTTTGCAGGATCGGGCAGTCGGCAATTTCGAGCACCCCCGGCACTCTTTGCTCGCCAGGCGAGGAGGAGGCGAAGGCGGTGGCGTTGACGATGACATCGGGGGCCAGTTCGGGGATGACGCCGCGTAGCCAATCGACCGCGAAAGGCTCGCGCAGCGCCCGGACATGGACGGCTGCGACGTTGAGGCCCTGCGCCGCCAAGGCATCGACCAATGCGTCAACCGCTTCCAACGTGCCAGCGATCAGCAGCGCGCGATAAAAGACGACGAGCGCAACCGGCTGCCCTGCCAACCAGCGCGCGCGCACATCGGCCATCCCCGGTCGCTCAAGTGCAGGCACATGGAAGCCGGCGTCGGCCACCGGCACCGGATCGTCGGGCATCCCCACATCCTGGCCAATCAGCCGGACAGCGGTCCGCAGGAAGGCAGCCGCGTTCGCAACACCGCCCTGGCGCATATACTCGCGCAGCCGCTCGCAAGTCTCGACCGGCAGCGTCGATGCCCGATCGAGCGAGGGATCGGGTTCGCGACCATCGGCGATCGCGGCGAAGGCGATGCCCCGTTCGCGCGCTACCCGCGCGATCTCGTCGATGCCGTAAGGCCAATAGCTCTTGCCACCGAGCAGGACGACGCAGACGAAGCGGGCGTGCTGGATCACGCTCTCGACATAAAGATCGACCGAATAGGGGTGCTTCAGCTGGAGCAAATTCGCCAGTCGGACGCGCGGCGCGCTGTCCCCCAGCGCTTCCGCCGCGCGGGCGAAACAGGCAAGCTCGCTATCCGCCACCGTCAGCACGACGATATCGCCCGACGACTGGCCGAGATCGATCGCCTCCTCGCCTGCGGAGATGGTGCCGGGAGTCGTGGATAGCAGGTGCATCTTAGCCGATCACCGCTCCGATAGCGTTTTCGATAACGGCGCGATCGAGACCCTTCTGCCCGATCACCACCAGCTGCGTGCGGCGTGGCTCGTCGGCTTTCCAGGCGCGATCGAAATGGTGCTGGATACGCGGGCCGACCGCCTGCACCAGCAGGCGCGCCGGCTTGCCCGCGACTGCGACGAAGCCCTTTATGCGCAGAATATCATGGGTCTCGATCGCCTTGCCGATTGCCGCCAGCAGCGCCGCCGTATCGGCGACCTCGCCGCCGATGACGACAAAGCTGTCGAAATCGTCATGGTCGTGATCCTCCTCGCTGTCGTGGTGCGAGACGCGCGTATCGACATCGTCTTCCGCGCCGGCGCCCAACCCGAGCAGCACGGCGATATCGACCGCGCCGTGGCTGGCCCGGATCACGCGCACACCGGGCCGAGTCTCCCCGGCGATGTCGCGTTCGACCGCGGCGAGGGCTTCGCCATCGATCAGGTCGGCCTTGTTAAGCACCACCAGATCGGCACAGGCGAGCTGATCCTCGTAAAGCTCCTCCAGCGGCGAGTCGTGATCGAGCGAGGGATCGGCGGCCCGTGCTGCCGCAAGCGCCGCCTCATCGGTGGCGAAACGCCCGGCGGCGACCGCATCGGCATCGATCAGCGCGATCACGCCATCGACCGTCGCCCGGTTGCGGATATTGGGCCACTGGAATGCCTTCACCAGCGGCTTGGGCAGCGCGAGGCCGGAGGTCTCGATGATGATATGTTCGGGCGGATCGGCGCGATCGAGCAGCTTTTGCATGGTCGGCAGGAAATCATCCGCCACGGTGCAGCAGATGCAGCCATTGGCCAGCTCGACGATATCGTCCTCTGGGCAGGCCTCCTCGTTGCACCCCTTCATCAGCTCGCCATCGACGCCGACATCGCCGAACTCGTTGATGATCAGCGCAAGGCGGCGGCCCTGGGCATTTTGGAGCAAGTGGCGAATCAGGGTGGTTTTACCCGCTCCCAGAAAGCCGGTGATGACGGTGGTCGGAACCTTGGCCATGACGTGTTCGATATCCTTTTCACGATTTCAGATTGGGGCAACGCCGACGGGGTCGAAGGGCGCTTGACGCCCGGCAAGTTCGTCGATGACCGCGCGCGAGCAGCTATCGCGGCGCGTTTGCTTGTCGCAGGCGCTTCTCGGCCATCCAGCCGAACGCCAGGCCGATTACTGTCCACAGGATGAGTTGCATGCCGATCGAGGCGACGCGAAATTTCCACAACACCGTCGCGGGGAAATCACCCGGCACTTCGTTGATCGCGGGCAAGCTCGATTGTGCCACCGCAACGACCACGATGAAGGCGATGGCGCTCACCACCAGCGCGTTGAACCCGCCCCAGGCGCGGATCGTCATCGCGCGCACTTGACCCGCCAGCAGAAGCGCAGTGAGCGATATCGCGATCATCATGAAATAGGCGCCGGTCCGCATCTGGATCGTGTCGGCTTGGCCCACCGCCGGCGGATTGGGCGGATATTTGAGCGCGGGCACGACGGCGATGATCAGAAAGCCCAGCAGCGCAATCAGCATCGCCAGCGAGCGTGGCCCGAGGCGGCCGATACGACCGTAGCAATAGGCGAACACCAGCGAGAATATCCCACCGATTGCAGCGCCATACAGCACCGCTGCGGTCGCCAGGCCGATACTCTTTTGCACAGCCCGACTGACCGGAGGCTCCTCCTCCGGGCGGCCCATCGCATGGGCTTCATGCGCGGCCTCGAAGGCGATCGCGCGATCGACCTGGGGTTCGGCGTAAACGCGCGCAAACAGGGTGGCGAACAGGGCCGCGAGGATGCCGGCCAGCATCCCCCGCCACAGCAGGTCCTTGGTCATGCTGCTGACTTAGTGGCAGGGAAAGCCGAGCAGATGGCGCCCGTCATGCACGAATTCGTGAACCGAGGTGCCCTTGAACAGCGATACCGCGCCTTGTTCAGTGCTGACAAAATAAAGAAAGATCAGCGCCAGCAGCAGGCCCAGGGCCGCCCAAGGCGCGAAATCGCGCAGGGGAATCGCCGGCATGCCGGCGACAGGGATGAATTGATCGTCGAGAACGCGGGCAGATTCCGCCATATCAGACACTCCGTGCGGGATAGCGCGTCCCGGATGAGAAGATGATGCCCTTGCCGAGGTCTGACTTTCGACAAGGTTGCGTAAACCTGCCGATTACAGTGGCGCGACCGTGCCGGATTTTCACCGGCTTCCCTGCAAAAGCTCGCTGCCTGACGTTTACACTCGATTCGCTCTGCCGGTCAATCTAGGGCTCCGCGCATGGCGACCCGGCTGACCTTCCTCTGCGCGAGCGCGACGGCGACCAATCGCATCGGCGGCTTCCCGGCCTTTGACGAACCGCTCGATCAAGCCGGCGCGCGCAAGGCCAAAGACTATCGCCTGCGTGGACCAAGCCCCGGCCTTATCCTCACCAGCCCGAACCGCGCGGCAATCGAGACGGCCGCAGCGATCGGTCTCGATGCCGCGATCGAACCCTGCCTGGCCGATCTTGGATTTGGGGATTGGTCCGGTCGCACGCTGGCCGATGTCGAGGCTCTGAAACCAGCGGCGCTGTCACAATGGCTTTCTGATCCGACACGGGCAACGCCTGGGGGCGAAGCCATGGCCGATCTCGTGATCAGGGTCGGCGCGTGGCTCGATCGACATGCTGGTAGAGAGCAGACCTTGCTCGTCATCAGTCACGCAGCGGTCATTCGCGCTGCGATAGCCCATTCGCTATCGATCCCGGTCGCATCGGCCATGTTCTTCGACATTGCGCCGCTCGGTTCGCTTGAGCTCTCCTTCAATGGTCGTTGGCGACTTCAGGAGCTGCGCCGCGCCGCGCCTGCCCATCTTGCGACTGCGGTTCGACGATCCCGCGCGGACCTGGCTGCAGATATATCCGACCACCGGTGAGCTTCTCGAAGTGCTCGACGATCGTGGACGCCTGTATCGCTGGCTGTTCGACCTGCTGACCCGCCACCGCCCGGCCTGGGATATAGGGATGTGGCTGTTATCGCTGGCGGGGCTAGAGCGGGCAGCGTGATATGTGAACACGCTGCCCGCTCTAGCGGATGATTGCTCGGATCGTATCAATCGTCGCCGACGGCGCCATCCTCATTGGCCATCCAATGCACGAAGCGGTGGAGCGGATACATCGCGTCATGCGGATTGCCGATCGCGCTGGGGCCGGCTTCGCCGAGCCGGACCACGCGCTGGGCACCGCCGCTGGCGAGGAGATCGCGCAGTTCGGGCATCCGGTCGAAGGGATAGACCCCCACGGTCTGCGTCGCGACATTGACGTATTTCATCGCCTCCTCCAGCGACGGCACGCAAACCACGTTCGAGGTCTTGCGCAGCGGATGGAAATCGACCGGCTCCTCTGAGCGGATCGCGACGCCACGGCCATCGGTTTTCCCAAAGACACCGTATTCATCATCCATCATTTTCAGCGTGTCGATCTGCTCTTTCAACTCCATCTCGAGCGGGCGCGGTGTCCCCTCGCCCATGCGGTCGACGCGAATTTCGTCGGCCAGGATTTTGCAATAGCGGTCGGCATCCTCGGGGCTCGCCTCGATGAAAGTGAACCGGCTGCAGACGCAGGCTTCCTGATTGGACATCGCCACGTCGGATGCATTGCGGCGGGCAGCATCGGCCAGCGTTTCCTCGCTGGCAAAGGCCTCCTTGCCAACCATCGAGATCGAGGTTTTGGGGTCGAAGGACACCAGCTGGAAGCCCGGCCCGATATATTTCATGACATTGTTGATCGCGTCGCCGCCGCCCCAGGCGACCAGCTTGTCAAAATATTGCGGACGATAGAGGATGCGCTCGACCGCATCGTCGCCGCCGCGCCAGTAGATCGCCGACATCGACTGCACCACCGGATGGTTTGGATCGATGTCGGCCATGGTGCGCAGAAAGGCGACGGTCGAGAACGGATCGGCCGAAGCCATCTTGAACAGGCTGACCGATTTCACCAGCGCGCTCTGCGCGATCGAGCGAATACCCATCGCCGGCGCATTGCCCGGCAGGACATGGATCAATCGCGGCGCAAAGGCGCGGATGAAGCTGCGCCGGCCCTCGTGGTCGGTATGCGGCACCCATTCATCGAGCGCCTTCGGGTTGGGAAAGTTCTGCTCGACCACCTCCATCAGCGAACGCTTGCTCATATAGTGGCTGGCATGTTTCATCTGAAACTCGATCGCCTTGCGCGGTTGCAGGCTGACCTTGGCCATTCGATCGACGCAGGCTTCGACATAGGGGTTATTGCCCGAACTCAATTTTTGCCCGGCCTCGACCAGAAAATCGACGATCTCCGACAGCTTGACGTTCAACAGCGGCGGCAGGTCGGTGCGCGGGCGCACCAGCGCGTCGAGATCGATCCGCGGGGTTGCGAAAGTGACCCCGAGATCGCGCGAGCGGTGCGTGGTGTCATGCCCCTCGACCAGCTTGCCCCAGATGAAGAAGGGGGCGGAATCGACAGCCTCGTCAGTGGCCAGCGGAGCGGTGCTCAGTTCGGTCAGCGAATTCATGACATTCCCCTTACATAGGCATCGACGGTGCCGGCGCAGCCGATCTTGTCATCGCCTTCGAGATCGGAATAGCGATAGACGTCGTCGCGGATCGACGGCGATCTATTGCCGCAGGCGCATGGGCTGTAATCGACGTGGACATGGTCGCCCGAGATGATCCCACCCCAGCGGCCATCCATCGACAGATCGAAGAAGGCGGCGCGGCCCTCGACCGCTCCTTCGCCGACGCCCGGCAGCAGGGCGTCGCCGTTCTTGTTCAGCGGCAGGCAGACCAGCCAGGGCGGGATATGATAGCGCTGGCCCTGCTGGCAGCGCGGCATCGAGGTGCCCAGCTCCTGCATGCCGTACATCTGATAAGTGAAGCGCGGCGAGAGGTTGAACGTCTGATAGACGAACTCCCGATAATCGGCTGGCAGTTTCGCCCGCTTGAGCCCGCCACCGAGGTAAATGCTGTTCTCGGGATGGAAGTCCTTGGCGGTATAGCCGCGCTCGCGGATTTCCTGGGCCAGCGGATAAAGCGCGCCCCACATCCCGCTCATATAGAGCCGCTCGCCGCGCTTGCTGATGATATTGTCTACGGCATTAGCCCTGGCGTCGTCCAATGCCTGCTGGCGCGCCGCGGATTCGGCTTCGTATTCGGCGATTTGCGCAGGCCGGGCGGTGCCTTCGGTGATCGCCTTGCGCAGGGTGATCATCTTGGTAAGCGAGCCGATGGTGATCGGCGGCACGCCTGACGGCGGCGCCAGCTTTGCGGCATCGGCAAAGGCCGCCACCAGAGCCTTGCCCATCACCGCATTGCGCGGCGTATAAGCGATCGCTCCGCCCGCACCGACCATCGTGCGCTTGTCGCCAACGCGGATATCCGAGCCCCATTGCACCGCGGCGACGCCATCCTGGCTGGTGAAATCGAGATCGGCCTGGCTGGCGACGAGCATCGCCGATTTACCGGTCGTCCCGCTCGAACAGGAAACGAAATGGCCCGCCTGCTCGCAGCGGGCGACCCATTCATCGACTTCGGTGACGCCGTCGAGGTCGACATTATCGGTCGGATAGCTCGCCACCGTGCCCAGCCACTTGGTCAGCCGATCCCACTTCTTCTCGACGAGAAAGCTCTCCGGATAGCTTTTGTAAGCGGTGTGCGGCAGCAGCAGCGGCACGACATCTTCGAGGGAGCGGATCTCGGTGATCCCGGCCTCCTCGGCGCGGCGCTTGACCAGTTTGATCCGATCGACCCGTTCCTGAAATCGCTCATCGAGCGCCTCGATCTGCAGTTCCCGCAGCTCGCTGTAGGGAATATCGAATCCCGACGCATCGGGCATATAGCTGATCAGATTGTAAACGGCCTGTCCCACAGGGGCTCTCCTCCACGATTCTGCTTAATGGTAACGCCTACGTTTCATTGTGCGCATTTTTGGTGGCGTGGCAAGCAGGCATCTTCACCGATCCAGCTGGTTGCGCGATGCCGCCACGCAGACGAGCGAAGGATAGGGAGCGGAGATAGCCGCCCCCATCCTCTCCGATCAGGCCTTGCTGGTATGCGGCATGTTTTCACGGCGCGGCGTGGCGAATGACTGCACCACGGCGCCGCGATTTTCGAGCTGGCTGCGTTTGACCGCCAGATCCAGCGCCTTCTGCCCGCCGAGGAGCAGCAACGGTCCGTTCTCGATGTTGTCGAGCGCTTCCTGCGCCGCGTCCTCGGGCGCTTGCGCGGTCGAGGTGTCGAGCCCGAGCCGTTGCATCGCTGGTGTGGCGGTGTAGCCGATCGACATGTGCAACACGTCGATCTCCGTATCCCGGCATTCCGACCAGATCGACTCCGTGAGGATGCGGCTGAAGGATTTTGCGGCGGTGTAGGGGCCGAGAGTAGCGGCGCCACAGAAGTTGGAGGAGGAGCCGGCCAGAATAATAGCGCCATGCCCGCGCTGTTTGATCAAGCCGCCATAGTGACGCGTGAATTCGGCCTGGTTGACGACGGTGATATTGATGACACCGCGATAGATCGCGGGATCCATGTCGAGGAAATCGGAGCGGAACTCGTTAGCGCCGGCGTTGTAAATCAGAAAGCCGACGTCGATGTCGTCGGTCACCGTGCGAACCTTGTCGACCGCGTCGAGCTTGCTGAGATCGACCGACAGCCAACGGGCCTCGACCCCATAGGTTTCGCGGATCTCCTGCGCCAGCGCTTCGAGCGGCCCCGGTTTGCGCGCGACGATGACGACATTGAACTTTGCCGCCGCCAGCTTGCGCGCGAATGCGGCGCCAATGCCTTCCGAGCCGCCGACGATGAGCGCCCAGGGACCATATTTCTCCAGATTCATACATCCTCCTTTGACCCTTGCCGTTCCAACGGTCTCTGGTCGGCATGTTTGGAGTCGCGCATGAGCTTAGCGTTTGGGCTGATCTTGCAAACCACTCGAAAGGGTTGGAATTGCCCAAAACAGACATTTTATAATGTCGTCGCGGATCGCCCCTATGCGCGTCGCAGGGTAATTCGGGTCAGTTCGGCCGGCCGGCCGAGCCGCAGCGCGAAGCCCGGCCAAATGCCGGTGCCGTTGTTGACATAGAGAGTCATGCCATCGACGTCATACCGGCCGGAGACGAAGCCGCCGTTCGCTCGGGCGACGAGCCGGTCGAGGCCCCAGATCATGCCGCCGTGCGTGTGCCCGGATAGCTGAACCGCCACGCCGCGGGCAGCGGCATCCCGCGCGCTGCCAGGTTCGTGATCGAGCAACACGATCGGTGCATCCACCGGAGCGCCGGCGAGGGCCTCTTTCAAATCCGGCAAAGGCTTGTTCGCGCCACGAGCGGACCGATCGGTGACACCGGCGAGTACGATAGCATCGCCGTCTCTTGTAAAAGCGGCGTGGGCGTTCGCCAAAATGCGCATGCCCAGCGAAGCCAGATGCGGCATCCATTGATCGTAGCCGGACAGATATTCATGATTGCCCGGGATCAGATAGACCCCGTCAGGGGCGCTGAGCCCGCGCAAAGGTTCTACGTCCAGGCGTCGCTTGGCGAGGCTGCCGTCGATAACGTCGCCCGTCACGACGATGAGATCGGCGCCAAGGCGATTGGTGGCCGCAACGACCGCGCTGGTCCAGCGCCGGGGAAATAGCCGGCTGATATGGAGATCGGTCAGTTGGACGAGCCGATAGCCAGCGAATGCTTCGGGCAGGTTCGCAACGATGATGGTGACGTCACGGAGCGGCGGCACGCGAATGGCCTGCAGTGTGCCCCATATTGCAAGAGCGATGGCGATGATGCCGATGGCATAGCGGGCCTGAATGAGGATAGCCGCGTCGACATGCCAAAAGACCAGCGCGATCAGCGTGGCCAGATCGAGCGCGAGCTGAAAAACCATCAGCAGGAGGATCGCGCCGGACGCCCAGTTGAATAAAATTATAATCGGTCGCGGGAATTCGGGAGCGAAAACCGAGCCGGATGAAAGGCGGCTCCAGAAGTGGAACTGGGAGGCAATGAGCAAGACTAGCGAAATCAGAATCTTGACCGCACCCGTCCAGGGCAGCGGCAACAGGAACCGGGTGATGACGTAGAGCCACGGCAAGCCAAACACCAAGTGGAACATCTTCCGCGGCTCTTCCAATACCAGGGGCGGGGCTCGCCGGATGGGATTTGGCAGCCTCGGCTACCCTATGAATGAATGCCTGCGTCTGGGAAGCGAATTCGTGGTTGGAGTGCTGCTTCTCGCCATGATGGCGATTTTGAATCTGACGCTCCAATATTCCGAAAGGCGCTGACATCCGGCTCGATAAGCCCGATGACGGTGCCTCGTTGTCTTCGCCAGAAGGGCCATCATGTCGCTTTCGGAAATAGCATCCTTCGCCACGGCGATCAGCGGGTTCGCGGTGACGGCGTCGCTGATCTACGTCGCAATCCAAACTCAGCAGAACGTGCGCCATACGCGCGCGCTCATTCATCAGGGAACCGCTGCCCGCACCACGGCCCTGCTGCTCGGGTTTATGGACGCCGAAGCGGTTGCGGCCTGGATCGAGGGCAATGGCGGCACGGTGACGCCCGAACTCATCAAACAGCGGCAGTTCCATTACCATTGCAGTGGGGCAATGGTCGCCATGGAGGATTACTTCACTCAGCATGAGGAAGGCCTGCTCAGCGACGAACAGTTTGCCAGGGGCTGCCAGACATTTCGGAGCCTGTTCAAGGAGCCGGGGCTTAAGGCCTATTGGCTGAACCAAAGGGCTATCATGGCCGAAGCCGTGCCCCGCTACTGCGCCTTCATCGATAGCCTTTGCGTCGACGATACGGCATCGCGCAACTCCGAGGTTACCCCGCGCAGCTTTCGTTGAAAGCCGCCAATTGAGCCGCGAAAGCGCGCTGGAACGCCGGTCGGGCTTCGCCGCGCGCGACATAGGCCGAAATCCTGGGATATTCGTCGAGGATGCCCGACAGCTTCAATCTGAGCAGCACCGCCACCATCAGCAGATCGCCCGCGCTGAAGCTGCCGTCCAACCAGTCCGCATCGCCCAGCCGAATCGACAATTCGTCCAGCCGGGTACGAAGCCGGCCCTCGATCGACGCCAGGCGCGCATCGTACCAGGGCTGGTCGCGCTCGAAGAGCGTGGCGATGCTGCGATCGACGATCGGCGGCTCCACCGTGCTGAGCGCCGCGAACATCCAGGTGATCGCGCGGGCACGCGCATTCGCGTTGCTGGGCAGCAGGCCGACATGCTGCTCGGCAATATGAAACACGATCGCGCCCGATTCGAACAGCACGAGATCGCCTTGTTCATAAGTGGGAATTTGACCGAAGGGTTGCCGCGTCCGATGCGTGGCTTCCTTCACTGCACCGAACGAAACCGGACGGACGGTGTAAGGCTGGCCCACTTCTTCGAGCGCCCAGCGAACCGGCATATCCCGCGCCAGCCCCTTGCCGCGATCGGGAGATTGTTCGAAGGCGGTTATGGTGATGGTCATCGTATGGCTCCAGTTCGTCATGGCGAGCACAAATCCAGCCGCGACGAATAATGGCATGGCGTGCGCCGCGACGAAACTGCGGTTATGGCCGCAGCTGGCGCAACATGGATGGGACGAGAGCCATGACGTTTACGGCGAAGATATTGCTGTTGGGCTCGGGCGAGCTGGGTCGGGAGTTCGTGATCTCCGCCAAGCGGCTCGGCTGCCAGGTCATCGCCTGCGATGCCTATGAGGGCGCGCCTGCCATGCAACTGGCCGATGGCTTCGAGGTATTCTCGATGCTCGACGCAGAGCTTCTGCGCGCGGCCATCGCCAAGCACCAGCCCGATTTCGTCGTGCCGGAAATCGAGGCGATCCGCACCGAGGTTCTGGCCGAGGTCGAGGCTGAGGGCGTCACCGTCGTACCCTCCGCCCGCGCGACGATCATGACGA
>JAMFSI010000140.1 GCA_026225215.1 Sphingomonas palustris
CAACAGGGTACCTTAATCGGGTGGTTGGGCCGGGGGAGAGGGCCGGCACCGCGCTTAAATTCGCCCTCTGGCGAATTTGAAATCAGACTTTAGAGACGGCACCGTAATTGCTGAGAGGGACCAGACGCCATGACCATCAAGACCGCCATCATCACCGGCGCCGGCAGCGGCATTGGCCTGGCCACGGCGAAAATGCTGCATGAGATGGGGCTGGCCGTGGTCGGCATCGGCCGCGACAAAGCCAAGCTCGCGGCGCTGGAAGCGGCGATCGGCGATCCCGCGCGGCTGGCCACACTCTCGGTCGACGTGACCACCAAGGAAGCGCCGGCGCAAATCGTGCAATTCGCGCTCGATCGCTTCGGCTCGATCGATTTCGTCATCAACAATGCCGGGGTCGGCAGCCCCAAGCCGCTGCATGAAACCGACGACGACACGCTCGACGGCTTCCTCGACATCATGCTGCGCGCGCCGTTTCGCCTGTGCCGCGATGCCGTTGTCCATATGAAACCGGGCTCGGGCTTCGTGAATGTCACCAGCACTTTCGCGATGATCGGCGGGCGGCGCGGTGGCGCTTATTCGGCGGCCAAGGGCGGGCTCAAATCGCTGACCGAGCATATGGCCTGCGAATATGGGCCGCAGGGCATCCGTTCGAATTGCGTCGCGCCGGGGGTGACCATGACCGAGATGGTGCGGCACCGCTTCGAGGATGAGACGTTCAAGCGCAGCAACGTCGATACCACCCCATATCCTCGGCTTGCCGAGCCCGAGGATGTCGCCAGCGTCATCGCTTTCCTGTGCTCGCCCGGAGGCGAAATGGTCAATGCTCAGTCGATCGTCGTCGATGGCGGCTGGACGCGGACCAAATATCTCAGCCCGCGGGCGACTACCTCGCAGTGGATCGAGGCCAAAACTTGATTGGGGCTTTACCCAGCGAAATGGAGAAAAATGAGATTTACCGTTTCATAAGTTCGCCATAGGGCCGTTCACAAGCGCGCCATGTCGCGGTGCTTATACGGCGGGCGGAGGGTGAGGCGCTTTAATTCAAGATATGAATTTGCTATCCGCGCTCCGCTGCTGACCGGCATGGATACCGGGCAGAGGAGTGAGAAAGGGCATTTGATGAAAAAGATCGTATTTCTGGCCGCCGCCGTGATGTTGGCCCCGCTGGCCGCTTCGCCGGTGCTGGCCGATACTGCCGCCAGCGCTCCCAAAGCGGCTTACACCACCAGCGATACCGATCTCGGCACGCTGCTCGATAATCCGGCGACCAAGGCGGTGCTGGTGAAGGATCTTCCGGAACTGGTTGCGAACCCGCAGATCGACATGGCGCGTTCGATGACGTTGAAGCAGATGCAAGCCTATGCCGGCGATAAGCTGACCGATGCCAAGCTGGCCGAGGTCGATGTCGATCTTTCCAAGGTGCCGGCAGCTAAGTAAACTATCGGATAGGCCCGGCTTCTCGCGATGAGAGCCGGGTCGATCACGCCTCAACGGGCGCACGTCGGAGAGAGAATGATGCGGATCATACTGGCAATTCTGGCAGCTTCGGCTCTGCCGCTCAGCGCGATGGCGGTCGAGGCCAATGCCGATGCCGGTGGTGACGCCGCGACCGGCGCGACGATATTCAATGCGCGCTGCATCGCCTGCCATGTCATCGGCGCAGGCCAGAAGGGATTGCTGGCGCCCAATCTGCGCGGTCTGGTCGGACGCAAGGCGGCAGTGACGGGTTTCAGCTATTCGTCGGCGCTCAAAGCCTCGGGCCTCACCTGGACCAAAGCCAATCTTGAGACGTTTCTTGCGGCTCCGGGCAAGATGGTGCCGGGCACGCGCATGGTGATCAACATCGGCGATGCCCACCAGCGCGCCGACGTGATCGCCTATCTTGCCACGCTCAAATAACCACGCTGAAATAGCCCACGCTCAAATCGGGACGTCATTGTCCGCTAACCTGAACCTGCGATAATACGGCGTGACGAGGGTGAGTGGGAACCGGTTTTGCCTGGCAATCACGATAGCAAAGCGCTGTGATGGGCATCGGGTGCATGGATGTGCAGCCCGCGCGCTGGGGCGCGGCCATGCTGGCGCTGGCGTTGCAAGCGCTGGTCGTCGCCGCGCTGATTGCTGCCTTCGCCCCGGCATTGCAGCACGGCGCCGAACCTCCCGCGCTGACCGCAGTGACCATTGTGCTAGACCATCCTCGCCAATTTGCAGCAAGGGCCGCGCGCCATCCGGCCAAAGCATTGCGCCCAGCCGCAGCATCCGGCGCGGCGGGGCGCCGTGCTGACCCGCTGGCGGTCGCGGCGCCGCAAGCCCGAATCGCGCTGTCCGTGCCGATGTTACCCCCGGTGGCGGCCTCGGGCACCGACTTGAGCGCCGGGGCGCGCGATGCGGGAAGCGGCGCCGGGGCAGGCGGGCCAGGCAATGGTGCCGGGGCAGGCGGCTCCGGCACAGGAAACGGCGGCGGTGGCGGCGGCAAGCCGGTCAAGATCGCCGGCGAGATCAATTCCGCGAGGGATTATCCCATCGCCAGCCGCGACTTGCGGATCGGCGATTATGTCATCATCGCACTGACGGTGAGCAGCGATGGCCGGGCCAATGGCTGTCGCATCCAGCGGCCCAGCCGCGATAGTGCTGCCGATGGCATTACCTGCACGCTGGCGATGCAGCGGTTTCGTTTTCGCCCCGGTACCGACGAAGACGGCCACCCCGTCGAATCGCTCTATGGCTGGAAACAAAGCTGGCACTTTTGATCAGCAGCAATTGACGCGCACCGTGCAGCGCTCATAGATCGCCCGACGTATAATCGGAGAGCGAAGCCCGTGCCCACCACTCAATCCGTTCCTGGCGAATGGGCCGTATCCGCCGAATGGGCGGCACGCGCTTATGTCGATGCCGCTGGCTATGCCGAGAAATACCGGCGTTCGCTCGAGGAACCCGAAGCCTTCTGGCGCGAAGAGACTGCCCGGCTCGACTGGATCAAGCCCTGGACCAAGCTCAATCGCTGCTCGTTCGAGCAAGCGGATTTCGGCATCGAATGGTTCGCCGACGGCACGCTTAACGTCTCGGCCAATTGCCTCGATCGGCATCTCGCCGAGCATGGCGACACCGTGGCGATCATCTGGGAAGGCGACGATCCCGCGCAACAGCGCCGGATTACCTATCGCGAATTGCATGGCGAAGTCTGCCGCATGGCCAATGCCCTGAAGGCGCTCGGGGTAGCGCGCGGCGACCGCGTGACGATCTACCTGCCGATGATCCCCGAAGCGGCGATGGCGATGCTGGCCTGCGCGCGGATCGGCGCGGTGCATTCGATCGTGTTCGCCGGCTTTTCGCCTGAAGCGCTGGCCGGGCGGATCGAGGGTTGCGCCAGCCGGGTCGTCATCACTGCGGACGGTGGGCATCGTGGTGGCAAGCTGGTGCCATTGAAGGCCAATGTCGACGCCGCGCTGGCGCAGGTCAAGGATGTGGAAAGCGTGCTGGTCGTGCGCCACACCGGCGCCGAGGTGACCATGGCCGCAGGCCGCGACCATTGGTGGCATGAGGCACGCGAGCAGGCCGCTGCCGATTGCGACCCCGTAGAAATGAACGCCGAAGACCCGCTGTTCATCCTCTATACCTCGGGCTCGACCGGCAAGCCCAAGGGGGTGATGCACACCACCGGCGGCTATCTGACCTGGGCGACGATGACGCATCATTACGTCTTCGATTACCGGCCCGGGGAGATTTACTGGTGCGCGGCTGACATCGGCTGGGTCACCGGGCACAGCTATGTCGTCTACGGCCCGCTTACTAACGGCGCGACCACGGTGATGTTCGAGGGCGTGCCCAATTACCCCGACCATTCGCGCTTTTGGCAGATCGTCGATCGCCATCAGGTCAACATTTTCTACGGTGCGCCCACCGCGCTGCGGGCGCTGATGCGCGAGGGCGACGAATGGGTGAAGCGCACCAGCCGCGCCTCGCTGCGGCTGCTGGGCAGCGTCGGCGAGCCGATCAATCCCGAGGCGTGGCAATGGTATTGGCGCGTGGTCGGCGATGAGCGCTGCCCGATCGTGGATACCTGGTGGCAGACCGAAACCGGCGGCATCATGATCACGCCCTTGCCCGGTGCTACCGCGCTGAAGCCTGGCTCGGCAACCAACCCGCTATTTGGCGTGGTGCCGGAATTGGTCGATGGTGACGGCAAGGTGCTGGAAGGCGCGACCGAGGGCAATCTCTGTCTCACGCAAAGCTGGCCGGGCCAGATGCGCAGCGTCTGGGGCGATCACGAGCGATTTTTCCAGACCTATTTCACCACTTACCCCGGCAAATATTTCACCGGCGACGGCTGCCGGCGCGACGAGGACGGCTATTACTGGATCACCGGCCGCGTCGATGACGTCATCAACGTTTCGGGCCACCGCATGGGCACCGCGGAAGTCGAAAGCGCGCTGGTTGCGCATGCCAAGGTGGCCGAGGCGGCCGTGGTTGGGATGCCGCATGAGATCAAGGGGCAGGGCATCTACGCCTATGTCACCCTCAATGCGGGCGAAGCCGATGACGAGGCCACCCGCAAGGCGCTGGTGCAATGGGTGCGCCATGAGATCGGCCCGATCGCCACGCCCGATGTCATCCATTTTGCCCCGGCGCTGCCCAAGACCCGCAGCGGCAAGATCATGCGCCGTATCCTGCGCAAGATCGCCGAGGGCGATGTCTCGAGCCTGGGCGATACCTCGACGCTGGCCGATCCTGCGGTGGTGGACACGCTGATCGCGACGCGGGTGGAATCATGAGCGAGCGTTTTGAACGGCATCGCCAGCCGTGGAAGGCCGATGAAATCCAGAAGCTGCATACTTTGGCGGCCAAGGGCATGGGGCTGAAGGCAATCGCCAAGGCGCTCAACCGCAGCGAGGAATCGACCAGCGATCGCGCGAAGAATGACAGCTTGAAGATAGCCAAATTGCGCTGATCTTGCTCGCTCCTTTAGGTGCTATCGTTCACACATTTGCTGTTTGTTCGTCATCCCGGCGCAGGCCGGGATCCAGTAACTACCTATCATTAATCGATGAGGCTGGACTGGATTCCGGCCTTCGCCGGAATGACGGGGCTTATCGTATGGATGTGACGTCGAGCCCAGGCGATAGGCTCCACCCCCAACCCCTCCCCTGAAGAGGAGGGGAGCTTGGTACCCCATGATTTCGGGCCATTTGCTGCATTGCGGCGCAAATCGCAAAATCAGGGGAAGCCAAAACGCATCTTAGTCTGTATGGGAGCGCGACAATCGTGCTGTGACCGGGCCTCCCGTGTCGCGCTGGCGCGCCGGACGTCGGCCTGCCCTGAACCCTTCCCCGCGTGCTGCGGCTTTATAGATCGTTGAGACTGATGAATTTTTCCGAATTGCCGCCGGCGCTGGCCGCTGCGCTCACCGAACGCGGCTATGCCGAACCCACCCCGGTGCAGGCCGCCGTGCTGGAAACCGAAGCCATCGGTCGCGATCTGGTGGTTTCCGCTCAGACCGGTTCGGGCAAGACCGTGGCCTTCGGCATGGCGATTGCCGCGCAATTGCTCGACGAGGACGGCAGACTGCCGATGGCGCAAACGCCGCTGGCGCTGGCGATCGCGCCGACCCGCGAACTGGCCCTGCAGGTCAGCCGCGAATTGTCCTGGCTCTATGAAAAGGCCGGCGCGCGCATCGCCACTTGCGTCGGCGGCATGAACGCCTCGGAGGAGCGGCGGGCGCTGTCGCGCGGCGCGCATATCGTTGTCGGCACGCCAGGTCGCTTATGCGATCACCTTTCGCGCGGTGCGCTCGATTTGTCGGGATTGAAGGCGATCATCCTCGATGAAGCCGACGAAATGCTCGACATGGGATTTCGCGATGATCTCGAACAGATCCTCGATGGCACCCCCGATACGCGTCGTACCCTGCTGTTTTCCGCGACGATGCCGCGCCCGATCGAAGCCCTGGCCAAGCGCTATCAGCACAATGCCTTGCGCATTTCCACGGTGGGCGACGATCGCGGCCATGGCGATATCGTCTATCAGGCGCTGACCGTCTCGCCTTCGGAAATAGAGCATGCGGTGGTCAATCTGCTGCGCTTTCATGAAGCGGAAACGGCGATGCTGTTCTGCGCCACGCGCGACAATGTCCGCCATCTCCATGCGACCTTGCAGGAGCGCGGCTTCGCGGTGGTGGCATTGTCGGGCGAGCATTCGCAGAGCGAGCGCAATCAGGCGTTGCAAGCCTTGCGCGATCGTCGCGCGCGAGTTTGTGTCGCCACCGATGTCGCCGCGCGGGGCATCGATCTGCCGACGCTGAGCCTGGTGATCCATGTCGAGATTCCGCGCGATGCGGAGACCTTGCAGCACCGTTCGGGCCGCACCGGACGCGCCGGCAAGAAGGGCACGGCAGTGCTGATCGTGCCGTATCCGCGCCGCCGCCGGGTCGAAATGATGCTCAAGGGCGCCAAGATCAACGCCGCCTGGATCGAAGTGCCCACCGCTGAAGCTATTCGCGTCAACGATCGCGAGCGGCTGATCGCGGCGATGCTGGCGCCGGTGGAATATGATGAGGAGGATCGCGTGCTGGCGCAGCGGCTGCTGGCCGAACGCTCGCCCGAGGATATCGCCGCCGCGCTGGTCCGCGCGCATCGCGCGATGATGCCCGAACCCGAGGAATTGATCGCCAATACCCCCGAAGCGCAGCGGGCCGCGCAAGTCGAGCGGCATCGCCCCGGCTTTGAGGATACGGTGTGGTTCCGCATGGATGTCGGGCGGCGCCAGAACGCCGATCCGCGCTGGATTCTGCCGCTGCTGTGCCGGCGCGGCCATATCACCCGCACCGAAATCGGCGCGATCCGTATCGGCGCCAATGAAACCTATTTCCAGGTGCCGACCGCTATTGCCGCCAAGTTCAGCGCGGCAGCCGCGCGCACGGCGGAGTCGGAAAGCCCGGAAGACGCCATTCGCATCGAACAATCCGATGGCGGCCCGCGCGAAGACGCCCGCGAAAACCGCCGCAGCCACGGCGACGGTAATCGTCCCGAGGGGCGTGAGCGGCATGCGCCCGCTGCCCGCGGCGAACGGCATGGCTCAGCCGCGCCCCAACCCTCGGGCGAACGCCATGTCAGCCATGACCGGCAGGGCGCTGGCGATCATCAGGGTGCGGGCAATCGGCATGCTGGTGGCCAAGGTGATTTCAGTCGGCCCGCCCCGGCGGCGGCTCAGGCTCACGCTCCGACAGAGCGCGCTGCTGCACAACCCGCTGCGCCGGATCAGCCGCGCGCGCGCTTGACCAGGGCCGAGCCCAGCGGCGCGGGTCATGAAGGTACGAAAAAGCCCGGCAAGCCCTTCGCGGGCAAGGGCTTCAAGGGTAAGCCAGGGCAGGGGCCCGGTGGCAAGAGCTTCGGGCCGCGTAGCGCAAAGGGGCCGCAGGGCCGGACAGGTCCGGGCCGGGGGCCGCGTCCGCGGTGAACGCGCCAGCGTCACCGCGCATTCTCGTTGATGCCGATGCCTGCCCGGTCAAGGATGAGATTTACAAGGTGGCGTGGCGGCTGAGCGTGCCGGTCAGCATCGTCAGCAACAGCCGCTTGCGAGTGCCCGATCATCCGCTGATCGAGCGGATCGTGGTCAGCGATAGCTTCGATGCCGCCGATGACTGGATCGCCGAAGCCGCGCATCCGTCGGCGGTGGTGATCACGGCTGACATTTTGCTGGCCGACCGTTGCCTGAAAATGGGCGCCACCGTGCTCTCGCCCACGGGGAAGCCCTTCACCACGAGCTCGATCGGCGGCGCCATTGCCACCCGCGCGATCATGGCCGATCTGCGCGCCGGCGGCGACCAACTCGGCGGGCCGGCCCCGTTTACCAAGGCCGACCGCTCGAATTTTCTGCAAGCGTTGGATGCAGCGCTGGCGCGACTTCTTAGAGTTTGATTGGAAATTAGCTGCGCTAATTTCAGTCTGTGTCGTCCCGCTCCCCCGGCTCGACCACCCACAGGGTACCTTAAATGGGTGGTCGGGCCGGGGGAGCGGGACGGCACAGACTATCCGAAACGAAGTTTCGGATCACTCAAAAGCACGTAATCAGCGTGCCTCGTAAAACCACATCTTGGCCGATTCGTAATCCAGCGCATCGGAACTCGACATCTCTCCCGACCCCGCGCGGCGGCCCATTTCGGCCAGCACCGAGGTGATATCGTCGGTTTCGATCTCGTAGATGGCGAGATAGGGTCCAGGCACCGGATTGGGTGAACTCGCCACGGCATTGTAGCGCTTCCCCGATTTCACGCCGGGCAGCGTGCAGATCTCGTGAATATGATCGGTGTCGTACCATGTGTTGTAATCGTCATCGCGGCCGGGCTTCGCCGAACTGGCCACCACCATCACGAATTTCCCCATCGTCATCATCCTCTGTTGTGAATTCTGCGAAAAATCATTGTGCCTTGTCGGCGGCGGGCCAGTTCAGCACCTTCCGCGCGGTGCCGCCCAATAGCCACGCTTTTTCCTCGCTGGATAGCTCGGGATCGTCGCGCAGACTGTAAAGCAGATCGCCCCAGCGATAGCCGAACGTCACCGTCTTGTCGCTAGCCCACATCACGCCTCGATCTTGCCGCGCCCGACATGGACTTGCGCATCGACGATATCCATCTGGCTGGTTTCCCTGGCAATCTCGGGCCGTCAAAACCCGGCTCGCTTCGTAACGCAACCGCAGGCGCGATTTTGCGAGGCGCTGCGATGGTTACCGATGACCGCCTGGCCGCAAGCAGCGCCCACAAGGTTAGCCGCCGGCAAGTTCCTGGTAACCTTTGGCATCACTTCATCGCATGAGTGCTTCGCCCCGGCGTTTGGCGATGGCGCGGGTCCGATCGCCTGCCTAGCCCCGCTGCGACGGACTTAAGGGGATTCGCGTGCAGCGTATTTGGGTTGGAATGGCCGCGTTGGCCATGATGGTGGGTTGCGGTTCCCAGTCGGCAGTTGCTCACAGCGGTTGGCAATGCGTGACTTACGCCGCCAGCCATTCGCAGATTGCACTGCATGGCAATGCCCATACCTGGTGGGACCACGCTGCCGGTGTTTACGAACGCTCGCATCAGCCGGCGGTTGGATCGGTGATGGTGATGAAGAGTTCGGGCGCGATGCCGATGGGCCATGTCGCCATCGTCAGCCACATCGTCAGCGATCGCGAAGTGCTGCTGACGCATGCCAATTGGCAGGGCGACGGCACCGTCGAGACCAATGTCCGCGCGATCGACGTTTCGCCCGAGGGCAATTGGTCGCAAGTACGCGTCTGGTATGCGCCGGTGCATGCCATGGGGCTGCGGGTGGTTCCGACTTATGGCTTCATCCTACCGGTCAGGGCCGGCGAGATGGCTTCTGCGGCGACATCCGATCATCAGTCCGAGATCGCCATGGCCGATGCCCCGTATCAGTCGGCTCCCGACGGGCAATAATCCGGTTTGACCTGCGGGTGTTTGCCGATTGCAAAGATTTGCGTGCCGGCTGCCGATGTGGCAGGCCCAGCCCCCCAATGTGACGAGCCGTCTTGCTGGCTGATAGCGAATCGCGGTCAGACGCTGTAGCAAGCTATGTTGGAACCGCGTGACGCGCGAACTGTTTGTTTTTGCGACAAGCGGGCGGGGAAGGGGCGGGCGGAGAAGGGAACGATATGCTGCTGCTGGTTCTGGCGATGGCCGAAATAACGTCAGCTACTGCGCAGTCTGGAACAACGCCCGCACCCTCGACAGCGGTTGTCGCGGGTTCTTCACCTGCCCAGGCGACCGCACCGCCTCCTGTAGCTGTGCAGCCTTCATCGCCGACAGCGAATGTCGGGGGCATGGGCGCCCAGCCTGCGGCGGATGCCTCGACCGCTTCCGCTAACCAGACAACGCCTGCGAGCCCGCCCGTTTCAGTCGCGCCTGCTCCGGAAATGGCTGGCGCCGGTGCTGTCGATCCGGGCGCAGCGCTGCCCGCCATCACCTCCACCGGCGAGATCGATCAGCCGCGAGACCCCTGGGTCAAGGTGAACCGCAGCATCTTCAAATTCGACACCAGCCTCGACCACGCCGTGCTCGCCCCGGTGGCCCATGGCTATACCCATGTCGTGCCCAAGGTCGTGCGGTTTCATGTGACATCGGCGCTGTTCAATCTCGGCGAACCGCTCACCGCCACCAACGATCTGCTGCAATTGCGGGTCGGCTCGGCGGGTAAGGCGGTGTTTCGCTTCATCATCAATTCCACCGTCGGCATTGCCGGATTGTTCGACGTTGCCGGGGCCAGCGGCGTCCCGATCCATATCTCCGATTTCGGCCAGACGCTGGGCCGCTATGGAGTCAAGGCCGGGCCCTATGTCATGCTGCCGCTACTCGGCCCATCGAACGTGCGCGACGGCTTTGGTCGGCTGGTCGACAATTTCATCGATCCGGTCGAGTTCCTGATCGGCGGGATCACTTCGCCCGAGGGTATTTCGCTGTTCGTGCTCGATGGCGTCGATTTGCGCGCGCGCGCCGATGACACGTTCAATACGGTTTACGAGGCCACCGATCCTTACGCTTTCGCGCGATCGGCCTATACCCAGATGCGCACCTCGACCATATTGGAGGCTACCGGCAAGCAGGCCGAGCTTCCCGATTTTGACGTTGCGCCGGGAACCCACTAATAAGGCGGGCGGTTTGTGGAACGCGCCCATCGGCACGAATGGCCGATGTCTCTGCGGTTTCGCCGCGTCTGTGTTTCGAGTTAAAGGTTCAGCTTTCATGCCTCAATTTGCCCGCCCGCTGTTTCGTGTCGCTGCGTTGACGATGGCTTCGGCCATGGCCGCCATTGTTCTGCCCGGCATGGCATCGCCGGCGCTGGCGCAGGAGCGCGGACCGCGCGATG
>JAMFSI010000141.1 GCA_026225215.1 Sphingomonas palustris
CGCAATCCGCAACCACGTCCCATCGCTCACAACAAATCGGCTCGTGTCCATCCAACCGCTCCCGGCAAAAGGAGCTTGAATCACAATCTCACACAAATGGGAATCCTAAATGTCCACGGGACTTAGAGCATCGTGCGAACAAGTGGGTACCGGTTTTTCGCATTAAACGATGCGACAACAAAAACTTAAAGCGGGCAGCGTGATTCACATATTACGCTGCCCGCTCTAGTTTCAAGGAAGGACAGTGCTTCGACAAGCTCAGCACAGGCGGGGGTTTTTGATCATTGCCGGTTGCGATCAAATCTCATTCTTTTTACTCAACCACTCTTCCAACCACTTGATAGAATAGTCCCCATTCTGAAAATCCGTCTCGTCCAACAACGCCTGGTGTAGCGGTACCGAGCTGTTCACCCCTTCGATCACCATCTCCGCCAACGCCCGCTTCAGCCGCATGATGCAGCCTTCGCGGGTACGGCCATAGACGATCAGCTTGGCGATCATCGAATCGTAATGGGGTGGGATACGGTAGCCGGCGTAGAGCCCGCTATCGACGCGGACATGCATGCCGCCGGCGGCATGATAGCTGGTGACGAGGCCGGGCGAGGGGGTAAAGTTCCACGGGTCCTCGGCGTTGATCCGGCACTCGATGGCGTGGCCTTTGAACTCGATCTCGTCCTGCGCGACCGATAGCGGCAGACCCTCGGCGATGCGGATCTGTTCGCGCACGAGATCGACACCGGTGATCGCCTCGGTGACGGGGTGCTCGACTTGCAGCCGGGTATTCATTTCGATGAAAAAGAACTCGCCCTTTTCCCACAGAAATTCGATCGTGCCGGCGCCGCGATAGCCCATGTCGGCCATGGCTTTGGCGACGATGCTTCCCATCCGCTCGCGTTCGCTGGCGGTGATGACCGGTGAGGGGGCTTCTTCGAGCACTTTCTGGTGGCGGCGTTGCAGCGAGCAGTCGCGTTCGCCGAGATGGATGGCGTTGCCTTTGCCGTCGCCGAAAATCTGGAATTCGATATGGCGCGGATTGCCGAGGTATTTTTCGAGATAGACGGTATCATCGCCGAAGGCCGATTTGGCCTCGCTGCGGGCCTGCGAAATCTGGGTGGCGAGTTGGTCGGCGGAATTGACCACTTTCATGCCGCGCCCGCCGCCGCCCGATGCCGCCTTGATGATCACCGGATAGCCGATCGCCTCGGCCAGCTGGGCCGCTTCCACCGGGTCGCTCACCGCACCGTCCGACCCTGGCACCAGCGGCAGGCCGAGCGCGCCGGCGGTCTTCTTGGCGGTGACCTTATCGCCCATGGTGCGGATATGTTCGGGCTTGGGGCCGATCCAGGTGATGCCATGTGCTTCGACAATCTCGGCAAAGCGGGCGTTTTCGGACAGAAAACCATAGCCGGGATGGATGGCATCGGCCTGAGTGATCTCCGCCGCCGAGATGATCGCGGCGACATTGAGATAGGAATCGCGGGCAGGCGGCGGCCCGATGCACACCGCGTGATCGGCGAGGCGGACATGCATGGCATCGGCATCGGCGGTGGAGTGGACCGCCACCGTCTCGATGCCCATTTCATGCGCGGCGCGGTGGATGCGCAGCGCGATTTCGCCGCGATTGGCGATCAGGATCCGGCGGATGGCCATGCGATCTGGTCCGGTTTCAGGCGATGGCGACCAGCGGCTGGTCGAATTCGACCGGCTGGGCATTCTCGACCAGGATCGCGGTGACCTTGCCGGCACGGGGCGCGGTGATCGGGTTCATCACCTTCATCGCCTCGATGATCAGCAGCGTATCGCCCGCGTTGACGGCTTGGCCGATGCTGACGAAGTTTGGCGTTCCGGGCTCTGCGGCGAGATAGACGGTGCCCACCATCGGCGATTTGACCGCATTGACGTCAGCGGCGGCGGGTGTCTGGGCTGGCGCGGTGGGGGCCTGGCTCGTCGGCAAGGGAATGGCAGGGGCGGATATGAACTGGGTGGGCGCTACAGGGGCGGCCGAGCGCGCTACCCTGATCCGCCGACCGCCGTCTTCGACCTCAATTTCGGTCAGCCCGACTTCGGCAAGCAATTCGGCCAATTCGCGGACCAGCGCGGCGTCGACATTCATGGGGCCGCTGCTGGCGTGGCTGGAGTCCTTCGTGTCGCTCAATGCATCCTCGGAGTTTTGGCTTCGATTTCCGCGCCGTATCGCTCGGGCGATGCAGCAGCAAGCACGAATAGCCACTTATCCGCTAGATTGTCGCGGCCGCTTCCAGCGCCAGCAGATAGCTCTGCGGCCCGAACCCAGCGATCGTGCCCTTCGCCGCCATGCCGATATAGCTCTTGTGGCGCAGTGCTTCGCGGGTGTGCGGATTGGAGAGATGCACCTCGATCACCGGTGTCACGATCGCCTTGATCGCATCATAAAGCGCCACGCTGGTATGGGTATAAGCGCCGGCATTGAGCAGCACCGCCTTCGCGCCCTCGGCCTGGGCTTCATGAAGCCAATCGACGAGATGGCCTTCGTGATTGGACTGGCGCAGATCGATCGTCAGCCCCAATTCGCGCGCACGATCGTCGAGCCGGGCGGCGATGTCATCGAGCGTCTCGTGGCCATAGATCTCCGGCTCGCGGGTGCCGAGCAGATTGAGATTGGGGCCGTTCAGCACATAGACGAGATTGCTGGCCATGGTTGCTTGTGCCCTTCCGCTTGCGAATGTCGTGCATAATGGATTGCGGGGTGAGGGCAAGCTGGGGACGATGTGGCAATTTTGGTCGGGACGAGAGGATTCGAACCTCCG
>JAMFSI010000142.1 GCA_026225215.1 Sphingomonas palustris
AAGGGCCTGGTCTCAGCGCCCAACGCCGCAGCCGGCGTGCCCTTCTTCATCGGCGGCGCGCCCACCGGCATTTATCCGCTGGGGCCGGAAGTGGGCATTACCCAGTGAACGACGAGGAGCCCGTCGGCGCAGGAGAAGTCCTGCGCCGCGTCGCGGTGAACCTGTTCCACGGCTACGGCTACACGTACTACCGCGAGGAAAACAACCTGCGCGCCGATGACCAGCGCATCCGCCGCATGGTCTCCGAACAATTGCAACGCGCCCGCAAAACCCTGAGCGAAGCCGAAAGCGCTTACCGCCGCGAGCAATTCCCCCCGCCATCGCGCGAACAACCGTTTCCCCCCGCCGAAGCCCAGACGAACGCCCGCCGCCTCGAAGCGCTCGCCCTCGCGGTCAGCGCGGTGGATGGCCAGATCGCCCATCTGCCGGTGCCCGCCAACGACTTCATGACTCAGCGCTTCCGTCGCGAAGCGGACACGCTCAAGCGCCTGTGCGAGGCGGATGTCGAACTGGTGAGTGAGGCACAGGTTCTCGCGGCCAGCGTCGAGGGACGCGGCTATGCGGCGCTGCTGGCGGAGGCCGAAACCGTCGAGCGCGCGATCGCTGCGGTAAAGGCCCGGTTGCTGGAACGTCAGGCGCTGCTAGTCTGAGCTTTTCTCGGCTCTAAGGATTTGGCATGACCGATTTTCGCTTGTTCATGAGCCGCTTCGGCGGCCCCGAAGTCATCGAGCGCGAAGAAATCGACGCCGCCACGCTGACCCCCGCCGCCGGCGAAGTGCGCCTTCGCCACAAGGCCGTGGGCCTCAATTACATCGACACCTATCAGCGCGCCGGGCTCTACCCCGTGGACCTGCCGAGCGGCCTCGGCGCGGAAGGTGCCGGCGTGGTCGAAGCGGTCGGCGCCGGGGTAGAGGACTTCGCGCCCGGCGACCGCGTCGCCTATGGCACCGGGCCGCTCGGCGCTTACGCGACGGTGCGCCTGATCCCCGCCGAGCATCTGGTCAAACTCCCCGCCGCCATCGCCGAGGACACCGCCGCCGCCGCCATGCTCAAAGGCATGACCGCCTGCTACCTGATCGAGGAATGCGCCAAGGTGCAGCCCGGCCAGACCGTGCTGATCCACGCCGCAGCCGGCGGCATGGGCTCGATCCTGGTGCCGTGGCTCAGACGGATCGGCGCCACCGTCATCGCCCACGCCGGCTCCGCCGCCAAAGCCGAGCAAGCCCACCAGGCCGGCGCGGACCATGCCCTCTCCTGCCCGATGGACGAACTGGCAGGGCAGGTCCGCGAACTAACCGAGGGCAAAGGCGCCGAAATCATCCTCGATGGCGTCGGCCAGGCCAGCTGGACTGCCTCGCTCGCCGCGCTCTCCCGCATGGGGCTGCTGGTCACTTACGGCAACGCCAGCGGCCCGGTGCCCCCCTTCACCGCACTCGACCTGATGAAAGCCGGCTCGATCTTCGTGACCCGCCCGACGCTGCAGCATTACGGCGCCACCGCTGAGCAACGCCGACGGCTGGCCGGGCGGGTGTTTGCGTTGATCGAGGACGGGGTTGCGTTTCCGATCGGGCAGCGCTTCCCGCTCGCCGAGGCGGCAGCGGCGCATAGTGCGCTTGAGGGGCGTGGGACGAGCGGGGCGACGATCCTGACGGTTTGATGGGCTGTGTAGTGCAGCAGGTGGCAGAGTCGGTAGCAAAGGCGCGCGTCGTAAAGTGGATTATACCAAGCTACGGTAGTTGGAAGAGCAGGTTTCCTGGGGCTTTTGGCCCCAGACCGCGATTCTCGTTGCCGTCTCGTGTTTAGCCTACTTGCCCTTGGCTGCTTCGGTAATGAAGACGATCTTGCACGCCGCGAGATGGAGGGCATAAGCTGCGATGTAGGCGGGAACTTCCTTTGGTTTGGCTCCTTGACCGTGGGCTGCATCGTTGTCCCTGATCTTGGGCAAGCCGCTTTGTAGCGTGGCGGCAAGCTGGTCGAAGCTGGTGTCCAGATAGTCAGGCCAAAGCCCATTTGCCCGACAGACTTTAACCAGATCGGAAATACGCGCGCCCTTGTTGTAGACCCATCCTTTCCGTTCGAATATGGCTTTGAAGGTGCTTTCCAGCGCATTGGCGGCCATGGCAACCGCTTGGCGATGTTCGCCCGCTCTGAAGTAATGATGGGCCGAGAGGAACTCTTGCCTCGGACCTTCAAAGCCGGAACCAGATATTAGCGTGAGTGCAGGCTTGACTACCTCCGCATGGACGAACTGGCTATCAACGCGGATAAGCTGAGCACATTCGATCTGATATCCCACTCCGGCCTGTAGCATCCGGTAGTTAATCTCCTCGATCGCGTTCTCAGCGGTCGTTGAAACTCCCCATTCTTGACGAAAATAGGTTTTATCGTCCCCCCCTACAATCCGAATAGCAGTGGCAACCAACTCCAGAAGGTCGAGCCACTCGTCCGTGGAGCAATTTCGCATGAAGGATAGGACACGTCCGCCTGCGAAACTATCTCGAGCTATAGCATCCTTCCCTTTTTCGCGAAGATACACCTTTTCGATCTGCACCCACCAGTCATTCTCGACGTCGCCTCTCATTATGCCATCACCGCGAGCACCGACGAGCCCCATACCTTCGAGGGCGATTTGATGAACTTGGACTCGCAAGTTCATGGGGATGTCGACGTACTGATACACGTCGGTCTGCCCCGACTTTGCTACATCGGATCGGCGCTTGGAGAACAGATCGAAGATTGCCATGGACTGCCCCTGTTGGTGAGGTGCCAATTTAAGCTGGGCACGTCCAACCCGAATGCTCAAAGGTTACGGTGACGTTTATCAAATGCACCAATTAACCAATCGACCTGCTGTAATTCCAACTGCCCCAAAACAGGCCCAAACCCAACCGAAGCACCACGAAGCGAATGACGGGGAGCGTGAGGGGGTTACCCCTCACACCTTCACCTTACCCAAACCTCAAAACGGAATGTCATCGTCCAGATCATCGCCGAACCCGCCACTAGCAGGCCCGCGCGAAGGCTCTCCGCCAAACCCGCCGCCGCTTGCGCCACCGGAGCGCCCGCCGCCGCCGCGCGGTGCGTCATCGCCCCAGCTGGAGCCGCCGCCCGAACGGGCTCCGCCGCCGCCGGGTGCGCTGTCAAGCATGGTCAGCACGCCGCCGACGCCGCCGATGGAGACTTCGGTGGAGTAGCGGTCATTGCCTTGCTGGTCCTGCCATTTGCGGGTGCGCAGCTGGCCTTCGATGTAGATCTTGCTGCCCTTGCGCAGAAAGCGCTCGGCGACGCCGATAAGGCCTTCGGAGTTGATCACCACCGTGTGCCATTCGGTGCGTTCCTTGCGCTCGCCGGTGGTCTTGTCCTTCCAGTTTTCGGAAGTGGCGATGCGCAGATTGCAGATGCGCCCGCCGTTCTGGAAGCTTTTCACTTCCGGATCGGCGCCGAGATTGCCGACCAGAATGACCTTGTTGACGCTGCCTGCCATGTATTCCTCGCTACCCGCTACAAACCCAGAGCGATCGCGCTCCAGTAGGTGATTCCAGCAGCGATGTAGGCCAGCACAAACAGGTAAAGCAACATGAACGCCGGCCATTTCCACCCGTTTGTTTCGCGACGGGTGACGGCGATGGTGGACATGCATTGCGGGGCGAAGACGAACCACGCCAGGAAGGCGAGCGCGGTGGGCAGGGTCCAGTGGGTTTTGAGCTGGTCGGCGAGGCGGTGGCTGGTCTGCACCTCGTCGCCGGCGGAGGCCACGGCATAAGTCGTCGCCAGGGTGCTTACCGAGACTTCGCGTGCCGCCATCGCCGGGATCAGCGAGAGCGCGATGTCGCGATTGAAGCCGATCGGCTTGATGACTACGGCGAGACCGTTGGCGAGATGCCCGGCCACCGAGGCGTCGATCTGGTCCTGGCCGGGCTGCGCGCGCGGAAAATTGAGCAGCAGCCACAGGACCACCGTCACCGTGAAGATGATCGTGCCGGCGCGGTGGAGGAATATCCAGGCGCGCTGCATCAGGCCGATCGCCATGTCCTTGACGCGCGGCAGCTGATATTTCGGCATTTCCATGATGAAGCCGCTTGCCGCGCCTTTGGTCAGCGTGCCGCGCAGGACCACCGCCACGGCCATGGCGCCGACGATTCCCGCGACATAGAGCACGAACAGCACCAGCCCCTGCAGGCCGATGTGCCAGCCGAGGTTACGGTTGGGGATGAAGGCGGCGATGATCACGGCATAGACCGGCAGCCGCGCCGAGCAGGTCATCAGGGGTGCGATCAGGATCGTGGTCAGCCGGTCCTTGGGATCGGTGATCGAGCGGGTCGCCATGATGCCGGGGATGGCGCAGGCAAAGCTCGACAGCAACGGGATGAAACTGCGGCCGGATAGGCCGACGTAAGCCATCATCCGGTCCATCAGGAAGGCGGCGCGCGCCATATAGCCCGAGGCTTCGAGCGCGAGGATGAAGAAGAACAGGATGATGATCTGCGGCAGGAACACCACCACCGAGCCGACGCCGCCGAGGATGCCGTCGGTGAGCAGATTACGCGCCAGCGACGGCGGCAGATGGTGCCGCACGAAGTCGGTGATCACGCCGACCCCGGCTTGCAGCGCGTCGGCGAAGGGCTGAGCGCCGGAAAACACCGCCTGAAACACCACGAACAGCAGCGCGAACAGCACCACCGGGCCGAGCCAGGGGTGCAGCAACAGCCGATCGAGCTGCGAATGCAGCCGGTGGCGCGCTGATTCGGAGATGATCGCGCTCTCGGCGATGACATGCGCGGTGAGGCGCCGCTCGGTAAAATCGTTGACCGAACCGGGCTGCGCGCGCTCATGTGTGATCGCGGCGCGGGTGCTGGTCGTTTCGGCTTCGGCGATGGCTTCGATCAGCTCGGTCAGCCCGCGCCGGCGCACCGCCACGGTCGGCACCACTTTCACTCCCAGCGCCGCTTCGAGCGCCAGCGGATCGATGGTCAGCCCGTCGCGTTCGGCGAGATCGACCATGTTGAGCGCGACGACGCAGGGTCGCCCGAGCGCGATCACTTCCTGAGCGAAGACCAGATGCTGTTCGAGGTTCGAGGCGTCGAGCACTATCACCAGCACTTGCGGGGCGGGTTCGCCGGGCAATTCACCCAGGATCACCCGGCGCGTGACTTCCTCGTCGGGGCTCGTCGTATGGAGGCTGTAGCTGCCGGGCAGATCGGTCAGTTCGACCGGCTCGCCATTGGGCAGCAACAGCCGGCCACCCTTACGCTCGACGGTGACGCCAGGATAATTGGCGATCTTTTGCCGCGCCCCGGTCAGCGCGTTGAACAGCGCGCTTTTGCCGGCGTTGGGGTTGCCGACCAGCGCAGCGCTGCGGCGCATGGTCATGCCCCAGCCACCTCGACCTGTTTCGCTGCGATCTGTGTGGTCTCGACCTGCATCGCTCGCGCATGGACCCGGCGCAGCGCCACGGTCATGCGCCCCACGCTGATCGCCAGCGGATCGCGCCCGGCAAAGACGCCGCGATGGGCCACTTCGACCTTGGCGCCGACATCCAGCCCGAGCGCCCGCAGGCGCTGCGCTTCTTCATCCGCCAATTGCGCCCAATCGACGGCGATGATTCGCGCGGAGAGACCGACCGGAAGGCTGTCAAGCGTCATAGCTCCGGGCTGCCAGACCTCGGCGCCAATTGCAAGCGATTCTCAATAGGGCTTCGCGCCATCGCCGCAACGAAGCGGAAGCGAGAGTGTCAACGCGGCGGATACCGCAGCCGACCCAGAAAGCGCACCGGGCTGATATAATCCGAACCGGCGCGACGCCACCCTGCCTTGGCCTTTTCGAAGCGCATCACGCCA